>CANJEC010000094.1 GCA_947473395.1 Actinomycetota bacterium
AACTGGTGCGCTGTCTGTGTAAGGCTTCACGCGTGAGTTCGCAGACCGATACCCTGAGCCGCCATCTCGAAGACTCCCCCACTCGCTCTCCTTGGTGGATTGGAGCCATAGCCGGACTCGCCTCGGCCGCAGCAGGGTTGGCTATCGGTGAATTACTGGCAAGCATTTGGACCTCACTTGAGTCACCAGTTGTGAGCGTTGGCAATCGAGTTGTTGACAACGTTCCAAGGTGGCTCAAGACCTGGGCAATCGAAACCTTTGGAACAAACGACAAGGCAGTTCTGCTCGGCACGGTCGCTCTGCTGCTAGCAGTGGGCGCGGCAGCGCTCGGCATACTCGCAGTGCGCCGAGGGATTCGCTTTGGGCTGATCGGCATCGGCATCTTTACGGCAGTGGGAATGCTGGCCTCTTTGGGGCGCGGAACATCGGGGCTGTTGGCACCCCTTCCCTCTCTGGTGGGAGGACTGGTGGCCGGTGCAACACTCGCTCTCCTCATGCATCGCGGCAATCTTGACTTTGCTGGGGAGCAAGCCCAATCCCAACCTGCCCAAACTCCGCCAGCTCAAACTCCGCCAGCCCAAACTCCTCCAGCCCAGTCGATGCTGCTCAAGGTTCCCAACCGTCGGCAGTTTCTTGGAACGGCTGCCGGGGTGACTGCCGGAGCAGTAGTTGTCGGCGGTGCAGCTCGCTGGCTTCGCAGCCAGGGTGCAGCGGCCGCTGAGCGCCTAAAGATTGTGTTGCCTCGGGCCACACAACCCCTTCCCGACCCTCCTGCGGCAGTGGAACTCGGCGTCGCAGGAGCAGCCCCGTTCTTTACGCCCACGAGCGAGTTCTACCGCATCGACACTGCGCTCACTGTGCCTCGCGTAGATCTATCTACCTGGACACTTGAAGTCATGGGAGAGGTCAGCACTCCCATCACGCTGAGCTATGAACAACTTCTTGAGCGGCCGATGATTGAGGCAGACATCACGATTGCTTGTGTCTCGAATGAGGTTGGCGGGGACCTCATCGGTACAGCCCGCTGGCTTGGATGCAGGCTTGATGACCTACTTAAAGAAGCAGGAGTCTCGGCCACGGCAGACCAGATCGTTGGCCGCTCGGTAGATGGATTTACTGCAGGCTTTCCAACGGCTCTGCTCGACGGCAGAGATGCACTGGTTGCCATTGCAATGAACGGCGAACCGCTGCCCGCAAAGCACGGCTTTCCTGCACGACTCATCGTTCCAGGGGTATACGGCTACGTCTCTGCAACCAAGTGGTTGTCACAGATTGAACTCACCACCTTCGAGGCATTCCAAGGCTATTGGATTCCTCGCGGATGGTCAGTAGAGGGGCCTATCAAGACCCAGTCCCGGATCGATACACCGCGCAATGGCAGCAGAGTCACCGCCGGAACCAAAGTGCCGATTGCCGGAGTCGCTTGGGCACCCATCCGGGGAATCTCAAAGGTCGAGGTCCGCATCGATAACGGCGAGTGGCAAGAAGCAACCTTGGGTCAGGAATATCAAGCGACTACCTGGCGGCAGTGGAAGCTGGACTGGACGCCCAACAGCGGTGAGCACAAAATTGCTGTGCGGGCAACCGATGGCGAAGGCGCAACTCAAACCGACCAACTCGCCCCCGTGGCACCCGATGGCGCAACGGGTTGGCACACCATCACTGTTTACGCTGAGTAGCTGACCTTCCGCACAAGGAAGATCGCTAGATCTGCATCTGCTCTAGAACGAGACCTGCGGCGGCGCAGTGTTGGCGTCTGGTGCGTCATAGAACACACCCTTTTCGACACCAGACATTCCGGCAAGAAACGACCACGGAATGGTCACCAGAGTGCGGTTGAGTGTTGCGCAGGCATCGTTGTAATACTGCCGAGCAAACGCCAGCAGGTCTTCGGTGCGGCCGAGTTCACCCTGCAACTGCTGAAAATTGGCCGAGGCCTTCAGGTCGGGGTACCCCTCGGCAACGGCAAACACGTTGGCTAGCGCTTGGCGCATCTCACCATCTGCGGCAGATTTCTCGCCAATGGTGCTCGCCGTTTGAGCATCGGTTCTTGCCTTGGTGACCGCCTCGAGTGTGTCACGCTCATGACCCATGTAACCCCGAACAGTCTCGATCAAGTTGGGTATCAGCTCAGCGCGTCGAGTGAGTTGCACATCTACTCCCGCAGAGGCTTCATCCACTGAAACCCGCTGGGTACGCAACTTGTTCAGCCCGGTAGCAAAGAACAGCCCGAGAAGCACGAGGAGAATCACAAGAACAAACACGGCAATAAGAATCATGAAAGCAATTTCCTTCTTTCGGGATGCCCACCAAGAAAGCGAGCTGATGAACTACAGGCTAGGTCGCCGTAAGGGGTCAAGCCTCTGATCACGAGGGCGGAACTCACCAGGAACCCCCACCGCCACCGCCACCGCCAGAGCCGCCAGAGAACCCACCGCCACCGCCGCTACTTGCCTGTGATGCTGCGTAGGCTGCAGAAGCCCCAACGATTGCTGAGTTAAACGAGGCATTCATGTCGTTCATTGAATAGCCCCGGCCCGTTCCCGCCCAGAGAATCCATGGGACTGCGGGGGTCTCTAGGCCTTGGGCCTCGTAGCGCTGCGCCCAGATCTCGGCCGACCCAAGGGCGATAGCCCAAGGCAAGTACTTGGGGTACCAGTCCAAGTGTTTGGCTGCTTCAAATCGAGACTCCGAGGAATCTGTGGTGAGGAACCTGGCAAAGCCACCCGTCCTTGACCAGACCTCTCGGCCGGCCTCGGTTCGTTTTGTCAGCACACCCGGGTCGAACATCATGCCGAGAGCAACTAGCGCAAAGGCCCCAAGCCCGCTGAGTAACGGCCACAGCGCAGATGCGTTGTTGCCAAAGAGGTACCGGCCAATCAGGAAGAAGCTTCCGATTAGTGCCACCCAACCCAATGCGGCGACGGCAACTCCGTGGCCAGAGGAGATCAGATACTTCTTTGAGGCATCACCCACAGCCGAATGAAGTGCCTTCTTGGCCGCTGCAATCTGTTCGCCTGAACCCTTGGACTTTGACACCTCGAAACTCTGCCCCTGAGCTGTCAGACCAATCGCCCTCAGCATTGCGGTTTCGGCTGGCCACTGAGGTGTGACGGCTGGGTCCGCAATCAAAGTGACCGTCCAAGTGTCATCGTCTCCGGCGAGCTGCAACAAGCCGCGCTCAGCAAGATCAAACAGCGTGGCTTGCAGCGCCTCTGATGAATCCTGTTCGTCAAGAACTTTGACGCCCAAGGCGGGGAAAACCCCTTCGGGTGGCTCAAAGAGAACTGGGAATCCGGGTTCGGTTTCACGAGTTCGCGAGATCAGATAGAAACCCAAGCCGGCTGCAAGCAACCCCGTGAGCAGCGAGAGCACAATGATGAGCACCACCGAACCTGCATCATCGCTACCGGCGGGCGGCGGCGGCAGGGCATTGCTCGGGAATGAGACACGCACCGTGACAGGTGTGAACGCATCGATCGGTCCCGTTTGGATCCGCAAACTCGTTCCTTCGATGCTTGCGGTGCAGGGCGTATCGATACCCTGAACGCACTCGGCCTTATCCGGTTTTGTAGGCAACTCGGCAGAGATGCTCACAGCCTGCATAGGCATCTGCCAGCCTTGGCCAACAACATCCCACCACCACAGCGTCTCGCCTGTCTTGCCGGGCTCGAGCGCTCCGGTGGTACTCGAATCGATTTGATACGTGTGCTCTCCTGGAATCAACGTGACGTTTGGATCGCCAATCCGAGCAGTCTCGGTGCCAGCAGCACCATCGATTATTGTGTACGGCTCTTGTTGGCCATCACGAGAGATCGACTCAATCGTGACTGGGTGCTCGACATTGTCTCGGCGTGGATCAGCAGTATCAAAAATTCGAAAGATGCCATGTTTGTTTGCGGGCATCTCGGTTGTGATGACTTCTTGGGTACGGAGATCCCCGTTCTTGGACAGGACCATTGAGGCTTCGTAGTTGGTGATAGTCGCCGTGTCTCTCACCTGATCACCCGTGGAGGAAATCGGTTTCGCAAAGAGAACAGCTAGAAGCCCGAGCAGCAGCACCACTCGCAAGACCCAAGCCAGAACTTTGCGGCCACCAGAGGAGCGCCTCATACGGTCATGGCGCTGTTAGAAGCGGGCCGATACGGCTGAGTCCGCTCAGGAGTGCCTCTTGGCCATCTTCGTCAAGTGCTAAATAGGCCGGCAATACGATTTCATCGGTCAGTAGTTCGGCCTCTTCACGCTGCTCACGCTGCCCATCCGAGATTTCTCCTACAGCATCATCAGCCCAGCCAAACATGCCCATGTCATTAGGTCGCGAAATTGCATGCGCCACTACTGAGTCAAGGCCCACTGCTCGCAGAGCAAGCAGGTGTGCACTGCCACGAAACTCTCGCAGCAACGAGATCAACTGCATTGCTCGAGCGGGCGCATCATCAGCTAACGGCATACGGCGTGCCCCTGCATAGAGGGTGAGCGCAGTTGGGTCAGCAGCATCGTTGACCGTGTCAGCCGCAGCGACAAAGGCATCAAGACCCTCAACGCCTGTCAGCTTGCGCCGACCTAGCTCGGCAGCGCATTCCCAAAAAGCGGCCGCGGCCACAGTCGGTGCGACAATCTCGCAACCTGCATTCCAACTGTCGGCAAGCACTGTTGGCTCGAAATACCCGAAGGAAGCCTGCACCATCGAGGCATCAACATCACCGAGCACGCCACCTCGCCCGAGAAAATAAAACTTGAAGCCGTCGAGGCCAATCTCGGTTCCGCTATTCATGGTCTCGGCAACGAAATAGTGCGCCCATCCAAGGTCTCTGATCTGTGGGCAAGCCTCTGCGAGAAGTTCATCAGGATTCATGGCTTTATCTTTGCATCCGCAGCACCTGTTTGCTTAGGCAATTCCAAGCCTTGGACGCTCTTGGCAGGAGGAGTAGCTTTTCATGGCGTTGGTCCAGTGGCAGTTTGCTGCGTGGAGTAGCCAGAGCAAGGAACGAAGGGGACCCATGTTTGAAATTTCTGATTCAGCGGTTGCAGAAGAGGGAGACCTTTCCGCTCGGGCAGCATCGCTGCGATCCCGAACGGCGGTACAAAGCCAGGACCGTGCGGCATGGCTCGCTCTGTTTACCGAGGACGCAGTTGTGCAAGACCCAGTTGGCCCCTCGGCTTTTGACGAATCAGGTCTGGGCCATCACGGAACCGAGGCAATTGCAGCTTTTTGGGACACCGTGATTGCACCCAACCCCGTCAGCATGCGCATTCACGGGTCTTACGCTGGAGCGCAAGAGGTTGCCAATGTCATCACGATTACCACGGAATTTCCGGATGGGTCACGAGCCGAAGTACCGGGTGTGGCCATCTATAAGGTGAACGAAGCGGGCAAGGTTGTTGCCCTGCGAGCCTTTTGGGAAATGGATCAACTCAACTTTGTTGCTGCGCCGAGCTAGTTACTGCCGAGCTAGCTAGCGCTGAGCTAGTTACCGCTCAGCTAGTTATCGCGGAGACGAGCGATCTCGTAACAGGCAACTGCCCCAGCCGAGGCTACGTTCAGCGAAGCGAGCCGGCCGTGCAAAGGGATCGAGGCCGTCAGGTCGCAGCGCTGCCGAACAAGGCGGGACAGTCCTTTCCCCTCTGCCCCCAGGACGAGGCAAACCCCCGACTGCGCAACCTCAAGATTATGAATCGCAGTATCTCCGGCCATGTCTAGGCCCACCGTCCAGATTCCAGCGGCCTTCATTGTTTCGATTGCAGTAGGCAAGCCACCGACGAGGGCCATGGGTAGGTACTCGATAGCACCCGCAGCAGTCTTTGTAACCGTCGGCGTGACATGAACTGCACGGTGCTTCGGCAAAATCACCCCCGTCACTCCAGCGCACTCGGCAATTCGCAGAAGCGCTCCAAGGTTGCCAGGGTCGGTTACCCCATCTACAGCGAGCAAGAATGGGGCTTGGCCATCCACCGTCTCGAACAAGTTCTCTAGCGGCGTCTCTGAGATTTCACCCGCTCGAGCGACGATCCCCTGAGGAGCATCAGTGTGACTGACCGAGTCAAGCTTGGTTCGACTGACATGAGTGACCGGAACCCGTAGTTCATCGGCCAAATCCAGTATGTCCGCAATGATGTCGACGCGTTCAATCTCATTCGAGATGACAATCTCGTATGTGCGCCGCTCACCAGCCAACAACAACTCGCGAACAGCTTGGCGACCCTCGACTTGGGTGCCGCCAAGACCACGGTCCTTATTGGCCGGCCGGGCTGCATCGCGACCACCTGTGCGGCCACCTGTGCGAGTGCCGGAACTTCGAGCGCCAATGCTTCGAGCCCCGGCTGCCCCGCGAGTAGAAGTTGGTTTGGCTACGACGGGCACTGCTGCGCCACGGCGCTTGGCCCCAGCTTTTGTACCGCCGGATTTAGGCCCACCAGATTTAGGGCCACCGGATTTAGGGCCACCGGATTTAGGGCCACCGGATTTTGCACTGCCCCGACCTGCTCCAGATTTAGCACCGCCAGATTTAGCACCGCCAGATTTAGCACCGCTCGGTCGACCTGGACTCATGCTCTTACTCCTCTTGCGTTTTTAGTCATCTTCAAAGCTGTTGCTGCACGCTCTTTGTGAGCGCTGTTTGTCAGTGCTGGCTGGGTACTCACTTGCCGACCTCGGGTGAGATCTGTTCAGCGGAGCCAGCCGACTCGATCAGGGCCGACTCGATCAGGGCCGACTCGATCAGGGCTGACTCGATCAGGGCCGAAGCAAAACATGCGATGCCCTCGGACCGGCCAAGCCCACCGATCCCCTCGGCGCGCCTGCCTTTAATGGTTACCGGTGCGCCAACTCGTGCCGACAGAATCTGCTGCATCTGCTCCCGACGAGCGGCCAACTTGGGGCGCTCGGCAATGACAGAACAATCTACGTTCACAACAATCCAGTTCTCGGCGAGCAGCATTCGAACAATCTCATCAAGCAATTCCAAGCTGTTCGCACCGCGCCAGCGCTCATCAGTATCAGGAAAATGAGTGCCCAAATCACCCAAGCCGGCAGCCCCCAGAAGAGCCTCACCAACGGCGTGGGTAATGACATCAGCATCTGAATGCCCATGTAGCCCAGGCTCACCATCAAAGCGCACGCCACCGAGCACGAGCACCCGATCAGGGTCCTCAGAAAACTTGTGGACATCGAATCCATTGCCGATCCGCAGACTCATGCTGCACAGTCTCCCCCACTGAACCCCATCAAGGCGAGTGCGAGGCGAGTCCGCGGCGAGTGCGAGGCGAGTCAGCGGCGAGTCCGCGGCGAGTGCGAGGCGAGTCCGCGGCGAGTCCGCGGCGAGTGCTAGGCGAGTCCGCGGCGAGTGCAAGGCGAGTGCGAGCGCTCCGCTTAGGACGAACCACCCCTCTCTGGCCACCTGCAGACATCAACCCGGATGGTTCTGGTCGACTATCGACCCGAATCATCCGGGTTGGCTCCAAAAAGGGGCAGCACAGACTCGGGGCCGCACTGACTTAGGACAGCGGTGGCTTAGGGCAACACAGACTCAGGACAGCGCGTCAAAGATAAGCGCAACAGCCGAAACCACGAGCGTGAGCAACACGAGTTTCTCAAAGCTTGGACCAGCGAGCCGCTTGCGCAGTCGCAAACCAATTGGCGTCGCAACTGCGACGGCTACAGATGCAACCAGAGCACCCACAAGCCTGTCCGGGGTCATC
>CANJEC010000095.1 GCA_947473395.1 Actinomycetota bacterium
GTGGCGGCGGTCGAGGCATGAAGGTAGTTGCTTCAGCAGACGAGGTCGTTTCGGCACTTGAGTCTGCACAGCGTGAATCCTTGGCCTACTTCGGCCGAGACGAGTGCTACATGGAGCGCTACCTGACCGGGCCCCGCCATATTGAGGTTCAGGTCATGGCGGACACGCACGGCAACGTGGTCTACCTGGGCACGCGTGACTGCTCGGCGCAGCGTCGTCACCAGAAGTTGATCGAAGAAGCCCCAGCCCCAGGTATTCCCGAGGCGATCATCGCCGAGATGGGAGAGGCCGCTTGTGCAGTCGCACGTGGTTGCGATTACGTCAACGCGGGAACCGTCGAGTTCCTGTACGAGAACGAGTCCTTCTACTACCTCGAGATGAACACCCGCTTGCAGGTGGAGCACCCCGTGACAGAGTTGGTCACCGATGTTGACTTGGTCGAGTTGCAGATCCGAGTGGCCGCAGGCGAGGCACTGCCCTTCACACAAGAGCAGGTGCGCATTCACGGCCACGCAATTGAGTGCCGAATCAATGCCGAGGATGTTGCCGAAGGCAAGTTCCTTCCCTCCCCCGGACCGCTCAGCAAGCTGCGGGTTGCATCGGGCTACGGGGTCCGCTGGGACGGCGGTTACGAAGAGGGCGATGAGATCAGCCAGTACTACGACAACCTGACGGGCAAGCTGTGCGTTTGGGGACGCAACCGTGACGTGGCAATTGCCCGCATGATTCGTGCCCTTGAAGAGATGGTGGTTGAGGGCGTAGCCACGACCATTCCTGCAGATCTCGCAATTCTTCGCCACCCAGATTTCTCTGCAATTACTCACTCAACAAAGTGGGTAGAAGACACACTCGACCTGACCGGAATCGGCGGCAAGGCCGGAGAAGCCCCCACCGAGGCTGATGGCGCTGAGCCAAAGGTCAAACGAGACGTTGATGTAGAGGTCAACGGCAAACGATTTGCAGTGTCGATGTTTGTTCCTGAATCTCAGCTGACAGCAGTTGCAGGTCCTGGCGCAGGTGGGTCGGCCAAAGCTCGCCCCAAGCGTGGTGGCGCAGGCGGCAGTGCCGGGGCCGCAGCAGGCAGCGGCAAGATCGCAGTTCCCATGCAGGGAACAATCGTGAAAGTTGAAGTCGAAGTAGGCCAGACCGTGGCCAAGGGCGACACCGTGGTGGTTCTTGAGGCTATGAAGATGGAGAACAATGTGGCCTCAGACGTGGACGGAACCGTGACTGAAGTCAAGGTGGAGTCCGGTGCTTCCGTTACAGCGGGACAGGTCGTCGTGGTTATCGAGCCCACTCCCGCGAGCTAAGCAGTGCGACCTAAGCAGCCTTCTAGATGACCGAGGCGGCAGAGTTACAAGTTGGAGGCCGCGCCTCTGGACGCCTCCGCACCTCTCGCTATGCCAAGGTCTTGCCGCACCTGCGGGGGCACCTGCTCGAAATTGGTTGCGGAACTAGTCCGCTAGTGCATGAGTTCAGCGGGAGCTTTACCTCGTATACCGGTTGCGATCTTGACGCCGAGCTCATCAAGCGGCTGAGCACTCGATACCCAGAGGCCACATACGAGGTGGTAGATCTTGACCATCAGGACTTGCCCCGCGACTGGGTGGCATTCGACACCATTTTGGCCACAGCAGTCATTGAACACCTCTTCAACTTAGAGATGGTGATGAGACGCTTGGCCGACCGGCTAGCTGACGGTGGCAGAATTCTTCTGACCACACCGACACCGTTCGGAAATGACATCGTTTTACCCATCACCGCTCGCGTTGGCCTCACATCAGCAGATGCCTTTGCCGATCACATCAACATTTTGAATAAGCGGCGCATGAATCTGCTCGCTGACGAGGTGGGCCTTGAGGTCATCAAGTACTCCACCTTTCAACTTGGAATGAATTCTTTTGCCTTGATGACCAAACGCAGCTGATTCAAGACTCTCGGCGCCGAGCGTGAACCATGGTCCACGGAAGTGGAGCCGAAACCGAGAGCACCTCGAAGTGGCGGTCCACAAGCGCTGCGAATGCATGCTTTGACCAATGCTGAATATGCCCCGGGGTATTGCCCCAGTCAGAGAAGTAACGACCGCGTGCAAGATTGCCAATTCGCCAAATTGGCTCGCGAGGAACGGAGAGGATCACATGCGTCGAGGCAACCCGGGCTATTTCAGCCAGTGCAACCTCCGGGCGAACAACGTGCTCAAGAACCTCAATCGCAAGCACCAGTTCCATGCTGCAATCCGGGAATGGAAGCTCCTCAACAGACCCCTGCACTTTTGCTACCGCAAGGCCCTCCCAATTCGAGGCCAGCTCGGGATCAGGTAGGTCAAGGATGGTGATGCCCAGATCAGCGTTTTGTTCCAACAGGCGGCGGGCAATGCTGCCCTCGCCGGCACCTACTTCAAGGACTGATGACGGGTTACTCGTAGCAACAAAGCCGTCAAATGCGGCAAAAAACCCTGCCATCATTCGGCGTTCGATGGGATTTGAGGTGCCGTACTTATCGTAGGCATTGCCTGTAGGGATCACCTCGCTAGCACTCGTCACAGCCACGCAGGCTACAGGGTCATCCGTGCAAGGAGGTGAGCGAGAAGAAGTTCACCTCGGAGCGTGGACCCAGCGTGTGGGAAGTATCGTTTCCAACGTGACTCTTCTTGGTGACCCCTGATGTGGTTCGCTTGAACGCGATATCCGAAGGTCCCGGGCCAGCGCGACGACACCTCAGACGACTGGTCGGGATTACTCTCCTGTTGCTCGTGGCGGTCTTCGTGGCTATCGCCCTCAAGCGAAATTGGGATGCCATCAGTGCAGATCTCGGTCTGCTCACACCCGCCGATTATCTCGCTTCATTCTTAGCAGCAGTGGCGGGACTGTTCTTGTTCTGGGCCAGCTGGCTAGCAATTCTGAACGGACTCGGAACCCGAATGCCGCACCGGGATTCACAAACCATTTACTTTGCAGCGCAGCTCGGAAAGTACGTGCCTGGAGGCGTCTGGCAGGCAGTTATTCAGACTCGCCTTGGTCAGCGCAACGGGGTTCCCCGGTCGGCAATGCTGACCTGTTACGCACTCTGGGCCGCCTCCGCATGCGCAGTGGGAGGGGCCTTTAGCGTTTTCATTCTTACGAATAGCCGTGTGCAGATTCCTTTGCCGGTACTCGTTGGGTGTGTGGTCGCGGCGTTACTGCTCGTGCCAATCGCTCTGCATGACCGCGGCTTGCCGCATCTGGTGTCTTGGTTCTTTGCAAAGTCAGGGCGCGAACTCCCAGAGCTCCGTGTGGAATCAACCTCGGCGCGGCTGTCCGTAGCATTCAGTGCTGCGACCTGGCTGATCTTCGGACTGCATGCATGGTTTCTCGCTCGACCGCTCGGTGCAAGCCTCAGCGACCTTCCGCTGGTGATTGGAGCCTTTGCATTGGCTTTTGTTGCAGGTGTTCTGGCTGTTCCGCTGCCGGCAGGAGCTGGACTGCGAGAAGCAGTACTGGTTCTCACCTTGGGAGTCGTCATCGGTCGGCCAAGTGCAATAACCGTGGCACTCATGTCACGCCTCATCATGATCCTCGCCGAACTCCTTCTGGCATCTCTGACTGGAGTCCCGGGAGCGATTCGCTGGGCACGAGCCGCTCCAAACCTAGAGGGCCTGAATTGAGTTCCTAATCAAGATGTCCCGCCCGCTGCGACTCTGCTCGCCGGTCAAGTTCCTGAGTTCGAAGCATCACCCGAGAGTCAGAAAGAATGCGGCGATTCACGGATAACAGGTCGGCTAAAAAACCGAACATCCAGATAAGGACAGCAAGGAGAAACATCATTGCTGCGCCAACAAGGCTGGGCACCCGACTCGCTTGATCATCAGTGAGCACGTGTAAATAGAACCATCGCAGAACCAGCACGGCACTAATCAGAAATGGGCCCAACCCGATAGCTAGGAAGAACCTAAGCGGTTTATACAAAGCGAATGATCGTAGGATGGTCTGAGCAGAGCGCCAGATATAGCGCGGAATACTCTTCACGAGTCGCGAGGGCCGTGTTGCAGGATTGACTGCAACGTCCACCCCTACGATCCGTAGGCCTTCCCACCCGGCCTGCACGATGGTTTCCATGGTGTAGGAGTACTTGCCAAATACTTGTGTACGGATGGCAGTGGATCGCGAGAAGGCTCGAAATCCCGAAGCCGCGTCGCGAACGTCTGTTGCCGAGAACGTTCTAACGATGCTGCTACCTAGTCGTTGCAGGCGCTTCTTGAGGGGAGAGAAGTCATCTACGGCTTCGATGGGTCGCTCGCCAATGACTAGGTCGGCCTCTCCAGCAAGGATTGGTGCCACTAGGTCGGGAATGCAGGCGCCGTCATACTGATTGTCGGCATCGGTGTTGACGATTACATCGGCGCCAGCCTTGAGGGACGCGTCCAGACCAGTCATGAACGCGTTTGCGAGGCCGCGATTCCGCGTGATTCGTAGAACGTGGTCTACACCAAGGTCAGAAGCAATCTGCGATGTCTTGTCCTCGCTACCATCGTCGATGACCAACCATTCGACGCAAGAAAACCCCTCAACCTGTCGAGGCAGGTCGGCGAGAGTGGCCGGAAGGGTCTGCTCTTCGTTGAAGCAGGGGATTTGGATAATGAGCTTGAGCCCAGTGCCCGATGCTGTTTCCTCTGTATCCATGGTGAGTGATGTTGTCACATCATCGGGCTGTTACGTCACAATGCGACCGACCTTTACCAAGGTCGTTGCAGACCAGTTGCCCTACTAACCTGAAGATCCTCATGACCGAGGCCTCGACTCAGACGCAAGATACGAGAGTGAGCTCGGGTGGAAATCGGGAATCAACCCCGGTTTCAACTGGAATCAGAGCGGGATCACTCGTCCTGTTCTGCATCCTCAGAACCCTTACCATTGCCGCAGCGACCACTCCTCGCATCCTGCCTGATGAGTCTGGCTCGTGGTCGTTTTCTCGCTTCATTGCAGGTGGAGCATCGATCATTACGATGCACCAACAGCCCGAGTATCGCTTTGGTACCGGCTTGCTCCTGTCGCCACTCTGGGCAGTAACCAGCGATCCGTTAGTTCGATACCGATTAGGCCTCGTGCTGCTCTCCGCAGCACCGATTCTGGCTGCTTGGTGCATTGCACGATCACTCAGACTCCTCAGCTTGGGTGACAACGTGTTGCGATCAACCGCCTTTGCGATGGTGCTGTTGTTTCCAGCCACCATGATGACGGGCTCGTTCACCTGGGCCGAGCCGTTATCAATGGCCTGGTGGGGATTGATCATTCTCGGCATGACAGCCACCTTTACCTCGCATCGCCCGGCTACGGCACTGTTTGCTACCTCATTGGTCGCCGGATTTGCACCGTTCGTTCACGGTCGGATGTATAGCGTGACCATTACTTGGGTCTGCTTGCTGCTCTTCCTCCTCCTGCAGGGGCAGTTCGGTAGCCCTCGCCATGAGACTAGCGATGACAAACAAGAAGCCGACCAACCTTCCACTCGGGCACTTGTTGGCAGCCTTGCAGTCACAGTTATGGTCTATCTGGTTGCCTCAGTCGCTCAAAAACACATGGTCTCGGTTCTGTGGTCGGCACCTTCTGAACAGGGCCAAGGCATTGGCCTTGGGCTTTTCACACAGGTTGAGTTTTGGTCGAATCTGTTTCTCTCCATGCTCGGCCAGATCTGGTATCTGGCCGTGTCGAGTTGTGGCCTGGCTCTGCTTGGTATTGGAGTCCTAGCTCAATTCTCCTACCGCAGCAGTAGTGCCGTTCCTCGCGCTCTCACGGTTTCACTTGCAGCCATGTTTGCTGGTGCGTTTGCCCTGTCGAACCTCCTCATGACCTCGTACTACATGACCGCTCCTCGGGAGATCGTGCGGTACGACCACCTGTTCTATGGGCGCTACAACGACGCCGTCATCGCAGTGCTGTCTGTAATTGGTCTCCTCGCCTTGTCGAAGCTTGCGCTTCAAGCGGCCGCGCTCGCCCTGACCTCAACTACCGCTGCAATATCCACGATTCTCGCTGTTGTAGTGCGATGGCGAGTCACCCATATTGAACTCAGCGAGTCCTTTCCTCCGACCATTGCCGGCCTTGCAGTTCTGTCTGGAGCCGGGACGGGGCTTCACATTCTGCGTTGGAGCGCCATCAGTATTGTTCTGTGCATGCTCTTGGGGATTGCATGCTATTTCTCGCGATCTGCGCTGCTCGGCCTTGTCTTGGCAGCTGTTGTTTTGGGGTCAGTATCTGCAACACGCAACGCAATTCAGATGCACCAGAGCTACCAGTACAGCGCTGCGTTCGAACCGTTTCTCACTACCAGCGCATCTCCAAAACGGGCAGTAGTTTCTAGCGACGCAGCGGACCTCTCTGGCTACTCGTACTTGCTCACGGGACAGCAATACCAACTAGTTGATAACGGCTGGAGCTTCACCGTCAGCGAGAAGAGCTCAGCTGAACTGGCCGCAGAGCCAGAGCCGGGAACTGAACTTCTGGTGCTTGCCCCGGGGTTCATGCCAACGGGCAACTTTCAAGAATCAACCCCATTTGGACCAGTAGTTTTCTTTAAAGGCACCCCTGCTCCTCAGTAGGCATGGACCTGCTGCACTAGGTGCGACTCGGGTCTGACCATGTCGCCTTTGACACTGATACCGAGACGGGTGGCTCAGCGGGCGGATCGGGACGAGCGGCAAAGGGGATCCTGCGCAATGCAAGCGCTGCGGCGACTAGAGCGCAGACTGCAACGAACCACGAGTACCGGAAGGTGGGGCTAATACCTGCGACTGCAATTCCAGCGAAGAACAGCAGTCCGCCGAGCAACAGGACACGCGCCTCGGTCACCTTTCGCAGACCCGCCAACAGTGAGCCTGCGATCAAGATGACCAAGAACGTCCAGGCCCTAAAGAGGTTGCCTCGCTCAACTCGCAAGAGAAGCTCGAGAACCCGTTCGTGTAGGGAGGGGAAGGTTCGATTGGGCACCCGGCAAGGCGAACCCCATTTGGCCGGAAGCGATCCGGGGTCGTTGATACTCCAGTATGGGTGGGGGCCCGAGATGCCAAGCAGGGCGGATGTGTAGGACAGCCGAGTACTCAGGTAATCATCCGGGTGATTGAGTACAGCCTCAAGCCACTTCTCTTTCACAGCACTGACCTGTTCTGCGGGCATGAATGGGTTAGCTGGGGAGCCTGGAGCGAAGAAGAACACATCGCCAGTCTTCTCATCATAAACTTGGTCGATCTCGGCCAGTGTTGTACCGCTCGGGAAGGTATCCGGGGGGAATAGCATGTGGCCCTGATCAAGCGAGATCCCCGTCAGATCGAACAAGAATGCCTGTTGCTCTGGGTGAAGCGCACGAGGGCCCACCACGACTGATGTAAATACCGAGACCGAGCCCACTAGCAGGACCAGGACAGCACCTGCAGCCAGAAGACGGCGCACAAGCGGGCGGTCTTGTAAGTGCCCAAAGACTGTTCCGGGCACAGGCCATGCCACGAGCAACGCAACTCCCACCGGCAACAGCGCGTTCTTTCTGGCCGCAATAGCGAACCAGAAGCAGATCATGACACCGAGCAGCAGCGCCCGCCGCAACCGAACACGGCGCTCGGTGCCGGCGCGAGCAATCAATGCCGTGCCGAGCAGGAAAGCTGCTGCGAACCACTCGTCCTTGCCGACGTGGCCCATCCAACCGACCGTAGCTGGGAA
>CANJEC010000096.1 GCA_947473395.1 Actinomycetota bacterium
CAGGTGATCATTACCGGCAACTCCTGCGAGTTTGCCGACTGATCTCTACGCGGCCGATACGCGTCTGGAGCGGTTTTTCGACAGTATGTGTCGAAAAACCGCTCCAGACGCGCAGTGCAGACGCGCAGTGCAGATCGCGGCCAGCTACATCTTGGGGGTATCGTCGAGCCCGTCGTTCATGCCTTTGTACATCTGTGAGTGTTCCGAAGTTCTGACAAACGGTGCCGAACTGGCTCTAGCAGTCGCCGACTTGCAAAGTCCTTCTCACTGAGCACCCAGATCACTAGTTCGCATCGAGAATTCGGGACCTGCTGGAAACAATCGCGAGTCGACCAGTTGATAATCGAGTGCCGCTGCTGTTGATGATTTTGGTCTTCTCCGTTGCTTGGTGCGCGGTGACACTGCCACGCGTTGAGCGAGACGATAGGCCGCGCAGGACATAGCCGGCGTCTCAGGGTCCTGTCGGGCGCGAGTTGGATCAGTTGTGTTTTGTATGGCTAGGGAATTGGGTCCGTTATGGAAATCGTTGGCAGTTCGATGTCGCTCTGAGCATTTAGCGAGGCCAGTGTTGTGGGGGTTGGTGTTGGTCCGGTGAGGCAGCCTTGTTCTGATCCAACGAGGCGTAATCCTTCTCCGTCACCAACCCCTAAGAATCCTCTGGACTTTGATGGCATTCTGGGAAACATTTGCTGTTCGGTGTCGTCAACGTGGCCAAGGCCGACTGCATGCCCGATTTCGTGCAGGTAGAGATCGGCCCAGAATTTGGTTGCACGGGCAGGGTCAGTTGGGGGGATTAGGTCGGTAGAGAAGTTCACCGTGCCCCGAATGACATCTGGGGCGAGGTAACTGCTAGAGGAAATGTAAGTATGCCCACCTAACCCGGCGATACCCGGGCCGAGCGGAGACCAGAACACGATAATGCCGCGCTCGCCTGTAAACCTTGGAGCGGTGATACTGGGACCGATCCGCGACAAGTCTGAAATCCACGTCGTGCGGTTGTGTGTTGTTTCCCCCTGGTAGGCAAATCGGAGTCCAGAAGCTGCAGAGATTCGATCGAATGAGGCGGCAATGTCTGTCCATGGGCGTTGAGCCCCTATGGGGTTGAACCACCAGTTGATTGGCTGGCATGGATCCCAGCGAATGGGACAGCCGTCCTGAGGAACCAAAAACGCGAATGACGGTGACGTGGGCCGACCGAGGAAGCACCCAGACTTCGGAGCTAGGCCTGCTTGCAGTCGTGCAGGGAAGGTAGGCGCAGTTGGCTCAGCCGGGATATTGACCGAGCGGTTTGGTGTGGCCCCCGGTGGGGCTCCAACGCACGCAGTAAGCAGAATGCAACAGACGATTGTGAACTGTATAAGCGCGCTGCGACTCGCTCGGCGTGAACCGGTTGTTTCGTGCATAGCTTTCCATTCCCCCTTGTGATTCCTCCTTCCACATGTCGGTACGGTGCCAGCGGATCTTGATGGGCCATGTGGACCAAAGCGCGACCAGCACCCAATTCCCTAGCCGAGTGTCGTTGGCGCGTTCTGCGCTGGTCACAGACCAACTAGCAGTGGCCGCCACCGTTACCGTCGGTTACGGCCCGATCGGTCTCGCCTCGGATGGAACCAACATCTGGGTCACGAACTTCCGCTCCCGAACCGACATCACTCCCATCAGTCACAACCCGGTATAAGTGCGGGACCCCCCGCCGCAATGGTTCTGCTTGTGCCCGCCTGCCGGGGCCGCACATGAACCGGCGCCAGCGAGGATTGGCAACTTCTTCCCCCGGTCTAAAAACCGCCCCTTATCCGCCCCATACGGGGTGTGTTTGTCGACGCAGAGTGAACTTTCCATGGGTTACGCCTCTTACCCTGCCTGAGGCTCTAAGCCGGGGAAAAACGCTATGTGTAGCTGTTTTCAGCTACATCTTGGGGGTGTCGTCGAGCCCGTCGTTCATGCCTTTATACATCTGATAAATGTCCTTGCATTTTTGGCACACAGGCAGTTGCTTGGGGTCACGTGATGGCACCCAGACGTGGCCGCACAGTGCCTCGAGCGGAGTTCCTTCGACTCGAGCTGCGAGCACTTTGGCAGCGGCGTCTTCATTGCGCTTGGTCTTGACGATATGCGCAACGGGTCCATCTTCGGTCTCGAGTCGTTCCTCGGTCACGGTGGTCGTTGCTCCACCTGGCTCGATAATTGTTGGTTGCATGGTGGCTGTTGCAGGCATCTGGATCACCCATCTTGGATTAGGTCTCGGAGTCAGACTCCAGAGTAAAGGGATTGCTGCGGAGCAAAAGTACTGCTGCGGACCAAAGAGTACAGGCCTCGGTCAACCCGTTTCATGCCGAGGGACTAGCCGGCACACAATGCAGCAGGCGGCCTTCTTCGGTGGTCTCTTGGCTGGCAATGACGAGGCCCGACCGGCGCAGCGCGTCGTTGATTAGCAGGTCCACAATCTGATCGCTGGCCTCTCGGTGACTCACCGTGACCCGCGCCGGGATGACCAAAATTGCGCCGCCGTTCGCCTTGGCCTCGGTCACCACATACGAGATGTCTCGGATCACATCTTCCAGTGCCGGCAGGGGAGTGAGGTCCCCCGCCTTCAATGCAGCAGCATCCGCAGCGACTGCTGCGTCATGTGCTCGACGGACAGCTCGCACCTGGCGCATCTTGTAGATCGCGTAGGGGGTAATCAGAACCACAGCAATCAGCAGTGCTCTGCCAAGGGTTTCTCCTTGAACCTGCCCGAGTAGCGCTGGCGGATGAGGAGCAGTGCCAAGGAATCGTTGGCTGAACAATCGTTGGTTCAGCAATCGTTGGATGAACAATCGTTGGATGTGCAGGGTGACAAACACGCAATCGTGGAGCGTATCGGCACTGCCAAGGGCGACCTGCTTTGGCAGGCCAGGATTCGCGGTAGGAGTGCCGACTAGTAGTCTTTGGAGCGCATGGAGAACAACGGCCAACCCATCACGGATACACCAAGTTCAGACACAACTCCTGTAGACGTAGCGGATGCTGCAGAAGTGTCAAGCGCGCCAGATTTGCCCGCGGACCAGGACGAACTCGCAGTGCTAGATCAGCTCGAAGCTGATCTTGCAGCAGTGGAGCAGGCGATTACCACGCTTGAGCAGATCTCAACGGATGGTTCGCTTGGGGATTCTGCGGCTTCCCAGATTGCGGCTGCGGTTCCGCAGGACCGTTTCGCTTCGGCAGCAACTTCTGATCAGATTTGATCGGGAATGGTCTCGTTGATCAGTAGGTGAATTCGATTGCCGATGGTCCAGTTTCCATTGGCGTGTTCAAGCCAGCGGCCGCCCAAGTTAGCTAGGCGCTCCCATTCGGCCCCAATGATGCGCTCAACAGCAAAAATCACCCCAGCGTGGGCCACAGCGAGCACATGCCCATCTGGGTGCTGCTCTGCTATCTCGTCCAAGGCCGCCATGACACGGGCCTCGACTTCATCATCATCCTCCCAAGCAGGTGGACGCGTTCCAGCATCCAGATAACCCGGGTACTGCTCTTCAATTTCATCTCGCGTCAGGCCCTGCCACTCGCCGGCATGACGTTCCATGAGCCCAGGTAGCAACAGAATCGGACCGACTCCGATCTGCTCAGCGATAATCATCGCTGTCGTCGCTGCGCGGTCTAGGGGTGAGCAATAAATGGCGTCAACGGCGCCGACGCCATGAGAGGCAAGGCGGGCTTGTTCTCGGCCCAACTCGGTCAGGGGAGGGTTCTCTTGGCCTTGCCAACGACCGCTGGCATTCCAAACGGATTGTCCATGTCGCACAAGAAGCAAGCTGGTCACAGGGGTGAAGCTACCAGTGGATCAGGAGTTGTTCTGCCTTAGCGTTGGGGAATCTCAGCCCCTGCTGACTACTATCTAGGGGTGAAGTCTTGTTGCCCGCGTCTGCTGGAGACCCGAGGATGAACCTGCCCACCCAAGTGGGGGTTTCTGTGGTGACGACTGAACCATCCACGAAAGAGAACCAACTCGTGGTTGTCGCTCCCGTGGTTCGCCCCAAGAGGGCGGCTCAACGGGCCACTGAGGAGACTCTGGCAGCGCCTGAACTGGATGCGGCCGAACCTACGCAAGATCAAGGCGAGGTCAGACCCCGCTTGGCCGACCGGCTGGCGCAGCTACTCGTTACCCCCGAGACCCGTGGCCCGCGAATTCGCCTTGGGGTATTTTGGTTCTTCCTCGTGCTTGCCGCCGCGACGAGCGGTCGTGTGTGGACGGCTGCTGTTTGGGCTGTTGTTTCTGCTGCAGCCGGGTATCAGATTGTTGCGGCTTGGCAGCGTGACCAAGCAGAACATGCGATTGCTGAGGATTCACAAGATGCACGGCATCGTTTGAGTTCAGGCGGATTGTTTCGCTTGGTCGCTGCAGCGGGTGCGGCTCTGATGCCGATTGCGGCGGCTTACAGCACGGGCCTAGCCGGTGCTGCGCTCATTGTTCTCCCGCTTCTGGCCATCTTGGTGCATCTGGTGTTTGGTCTGCGGCCAGCGAGCGCTGCCCCAACAGTGATCGGCATTGTGTTGCCGGCGTTGGCGGCGATTTCGGTAGTTCTTGCCGTTCGTGCGGGCTTGTGGGCCGGGCTCTTTCTGGTACTCGCCGTCAGCTTGTATGACGCAGGATCCTTCTTGCTTGGAGCAGATGCGAGCAGTCGTTGGGAGGGTCCAGTCGCAGGAATGCTTGGCGTCTTAGGAGTGACCTTCACCATTGCGACTTTTCACCCTCCACCGTTCAGTACTGCCTCTGCATGGATCGCGGGGGCAGCAATCTGCCTCGCCTGCCCACTGGGCCAGTGGTTGGGATCCTCGTTCCTACCTGCTGCGGACTCCCGTGCTCCGGCGCTTCGCCGAATTGATGCGTACCTCTTCGCAGCCCCAGTGTTCTTGGTGTGCGTCTGGCTCTTGCCGGGTTGATCCGTTCTGCAAATCCTAGAGGCCCTAGTGTTAGTCATGCATTAGGTCATCTGCAGTGCTCAACTGCATTCTCCGCCCTTCATTCGAACTACAGACAAGGCCGCCACTTGCGATTCGATCTGAACAAACTCATCACGATCTCTGAGCCAGAGAACCTAGATGGATGCTCCCTGCCCGAACTCCGCGAAATTCGCGATCACTATCAAAACCTGGAAAACGGACTCTCCTACGCCCGGCGAATTGTTCAGGGCCGACTCGACACGGTGACAGTAGAACTCGATCGTCGTACCCAGGGAGTGACCGATAATGATGTGCTTGAGCGGCTTCCCGATGCGCTCGCTGCGCACTCTCGCGGTCCTGGTTTGCCCCGGCCCGTCCGAGATGTCGAACCGCCGGAGTGGGCAGACGAGATTGTCCTTGAGCTCGATGAGATCCTCACTCCATCTGAATTGGGTCAGTTGACGGCGCTTCCCGCGGAGCGGCTGACCCAAGCAGCACTCGGAATTAGTGAACTCGAGAAATCTGTGTCGAAGTTGCGCCACGAGATGCATGATCGGATTGATCGCGTCCAAGATGAATTGATTGGGCGTTATCAAAGCGGTGCATCCGTAGACGATCTGCTTCGGTAGGCCAACAGGCTGCTGCTTGCTCTTGCAATCGAAGTGTTCGCGAGAGTCGCGGTAAGATCTGCCGAATGAAAGAAGATCTGGATCGCCGCTGGTCAGACCTAGGTGAGTTCATTCGCGAGCAGCGCAACATCGGGCAGCTTTCACTGCGCAAACTCTCTGAGATGGCCGGTGTGTCGAATCCCTACTTGTCGCAGATTGAACGCGGTTTACGAAGGCCCTCGGCCGAGATATTGCAGCAGATTGCTCGCGCCCTTGAGATCTCATCTGAGACGCTCTATGTGCGTGCCGGGATCCTTGATGAACCCGACGGTCACGTGAACGTGGTGGCTGAAATCCGTCGTGACCCTTGCATTACTGAGGAGCAGAAGAAGGCGCTCGTGCGTATTTACGAGTCGTTCCTTCGAGAGAGCGAAGCCGCTGCAAGAGATCTCCTCAGTGCTACATCGGCTGCCGAGGCCTAAGTGGAGGCTCAGGCTTTCGGGCCCTGCGGGAATCAATTTGCCTCAACGGAGTTGAGGTTGTTGTGAGTTCCGTGGCAATCATCTCCATGCACACTTCACCGCTAGAGCAGCCTGGCGTAGGTGACTCTGGTGGCATGAATGTCTACGTGCGCGAACTCAGTGCCTCGCTGGCTCAGGCTGGGGTTGATGTTCGAGTGTATGTACGCAGGTGGGCTGATGATCTGCCAGACCGGGTCTCGGTTGAGCCGGGCTTTGAGGTCGTGCACGTCACGGCCGGGCCCTCGCGTCTACCAAAGGAAGAACTTCTCTCTCGGGTCGAGGAATTTGCCGATGGTATTGCAGCCGACTTGGCAGAGCGTCCCGTCGATGTGTTGCATGCGAACTATTGGCTGTCAGCAGTAGCTGCTCACCGACTCAAGCACGATCTGAACTTGCCTCTCGTGGCCACCTTTCACACGCTGGCCAGAGTCAAGGCCGAGGCCGGAGACCACGAGTCGCTTGAGCGTGTCCAAGCCGAGGCTCAGGTGATTGGTTGCTGTGATGCAATCTGCGCATCCAACCCTGTAGAAGCTGAGCAACTTATCCAGTTTTACGGTGCGATTCCAGAGCGTATTGAGCTAGTCGCCCCCGGTGTCGACCACGCGTTTTTCTCTCCGGGAGAGCGTCTTGGTGCTCAGATGGCACTCGGAATTGATGACCGTCCCACGCTGCTTTTCGTGGGACGTATTCAGCCACTCAAGGGTTTGAAGATTGCAGTTGCAGCTCTGGCTCAACTGCAAAATCAGCAAGCGCGACTGATCGTGGTGGGCGGCCCAAGCGGCGCAGACGGCCAAGAAGAACTTGCGAACGTGCTAGCGCTCATCGATTCGTTAGGTGTGGCCGAGCGCATCCACTGGGTCGAACCGCAGCCTCATCATGCTCTCTCCACTTTTTACCGGGCCGCAGATGTCGTGATTGTTCCAAGTCGCTCGGAGTCATTTGGGCTGGTAGCCCTCGAAGCGGCGGCTTGCGCAACCCCGGTTGTGGCAGCGGCAGTCGGTGGCCTTCGTACCTTGGTCCAAGATGACCTCACCGGATTCTTGATCGATTCCCGAGATCCGAGCTTGTTTGCACAGCGAATTGACGAACTCCTCGCTCACCCCGACCGAGCCGCCGCCATGGGTCGCGCAGGGGCCCTTGAGTCTGATCGCTACGCATGGGCAACCACCGCTGGCCGACTGCGCCGCCTCTATGGCGATCTTCGGGCGCGCCAACTGGTGGAATGTCGATGACCGCAGATGCCCTCCCCCCGGCAACTGCTGCCGAGTTGCAGCAGATCGACGCGTGTATTGAGCAGTGGTTGGCCGAGCAGGTCGACCAAAATCCTTGTGTGGAATCAGTCGAGCGGGACACCGATTCGGGTGAGCGCCGGTGGATGATCCGAGTCTCGGCCGAAGAGAAGGCGATGTTTTCGGTTTGGTTTCACTTGCGGCAGCGAACCTTGCACGTCGAGACCTACTTGATGCCAAGTCCCGAAGAGAACTTGGCGCAAACCTACGAGTACCTGCTGCGTCGAAATCTTCGATTC
>CANJEC010000097.1 GCA_947473395.1 Actinomycetota bacterium
GATCGCCATCAGATCAACCTTTCTTTCGGTTCTGCTGAGTACTCATACGTGCATCATTTCGTTCATGTATTTCTACTGAATCGTTCAGGCTTACTTGAGGGTGAGGGTTACTTCAGAGTGAGGAGGTAGGCCGTGAGTTGTTCAATCTGAGCTTCGCTCAAGTTGTAGTTCGGCATGCCTTGATTGTTGTTTGGGTTCATTGGCTTGACATCTTCTGGGTTTCGCAGCCAACTCTTGATGTTGTTGGTATCGGGAGTTCCCTCGGGAATGGCCTGAGCCACTGACCCACCCTCTTGATACAAGTCCAACAACCCGCCGACGAAGTGCTGGCGCATCATCAAGTGGGTCAGGTTTGGAGCGTTTCCAGAGGCCATCGTGATGGCCACTGTTTTGCCGTAGTTCGGGTCTGGAACCGTGCTGTAAGGGTACGGAGACTTAGATGTGGGTGTCACACCATCAACTTGATGGCAGTAGGAGCACTGCGCAACGAAGAGTGTTTGTCCCTGCAGCGCAAGTTCGTTCTTCGGGTCAGGCTGAGCAGGCGAAGTCGTCATCGCAGTCAGCCAAGTCTGGTAATCCTCTGGGGTGAGAGCCTTAACCTGCATCCGCATCAGGCCATGAGAGAGCCCGCAGTACTCGGTGCACTGCCCTTGGAACATACCCACCTCATTGGCCTGCAGAATCACCTGGTGGGTGCGGCCAGGAACGGCGTCCATCTTGCCTGACAGCGCCGGAATCCAGAAGCTGTGAATCACGTCATTGGACTGAATCTTGAACCGCACATCGCGCCCAACAGGAATGGCGGCCTCGGTTGCGGTGATGATGTCGGGGGCACCGTCATTATCAAGGTCGTAACGGTATTCCCACCACCACTGCTGACCGATCACCGTAACTTCAAGCGGATCGGTGGCATCGTCCATTTGTAGAATTGTGTTGACGTTGAACACTGCCAGCACTGCGAGCAACAGAGCTGGAGCAATTGTCCAACCAAGCTCAAGCTTGGTGTTTCCGTGCAACTGCACGGGCTCGTCTTTGCCGTCTACCTCATCGGAGCGCCGCCGGAAGCGAGTTACAACGAATACCAAGCCGATCTCAACGAGAATAAAGACAACGCCGGCTATTGCGAATACCGGAATGATGAGGTTCTGGATGGCTTGAGACTTGTCACCTCTCGGGCTCAACGTGGTGAGCGGACGACCAACTGGTGATCCGATATTGATGACCAGCAGGTACCCAAGCACCAGAACAATGGCCAGACAGATTCCCGTTATGACATATGACTTGCGATTGTTCCGCACGTACAACCTCTCAGTACTCGACGGTCAAACGGTCGAGGCTCGTACTCTCATTCGATGCTGCAGCCCCGGGGGGCAATGAAGCGATCGAGGAGATTCCTTCTTCTGTTCCTGAATGATGTTCTGCTTTACGTGGTCCAGATATTCCTCCGGCGATTCCTCCCGCAAGCAGCAGTACTGCGCCGAGCAGCAAGGCGCCTACTAGGACTGAACGCTTGAGGTCTGGCCTGGAGGACAAAAACACTGCCACGCCAAAGACAATAACGGCCACCAAGATGATGACAATCGCGGCTCCTGTTTTTGATACTGCAAGCAGAATCCGCGACATGAGGAACACGATCGCAACGGCACCCACTGTTGCTGCTACCGGGATTTCTATTGGGTGCATCAGCTTCTTACGAAGTGCACGGTTGGCCTCTGCGTCATCGGTTGCACGCTCTGACCAAGCCCGTACGGTCCATTCAACTACGACCACCACAAGTCCTAGGCATCCAATGGCGACTAACAGCCCAGACATCGCTACACCAACTAGGACCAACCCGAATGAGAACGCACCAACAATGGGCCAGTAGCTAAGTCCCTGAGGAGTCACAACTCGCAGGTCTGCGTTGTCCGAATTGGTGCCAGGGCCTTGAATCTGAATCAGCGATTCGGCATCGCCATCACGAAATGCAGTGAGGAAGCCACCGATGACAGCCATCACGCCAGCAAATGACAACAGGATGGAGTAGCCGATTTGATCCCCAACCCATCCTTTATACCCAAAGGTGAGAGGGCCCACGATGCTGTTGACGAGGCCGCCGGTGCTGAGCACTTCGCTCAAGCCGCCGTTGTTCGAAGCGCCAGTAATCATGCCGTAGGCGAATGCCATCAGCAGCCCAACTGCCGCTGCACCGTAGAAGTATTTTGATCCTCTAGTAATCATCTATCAGCTCACTTCTGGATGTAGACGGCGAACCAGATCACCGCATAGAGAGCAACTCCGGCGTACCAGAAGACTGCTGCTGCCGAGATACCGTCGGGCTGACGGCTTGAATACTGCCCACCAAGGGTACGGAAGGCCATCAGCAGCAAGAACACCAACCCTGCAATCACCATGGCTAGATGGCCGAGAGTTACTGCATAGAAGAGCGGTCCTTCAGGCTGGGTGATAGCGATTCCAGCCTCTTTAAACAAGAACGTGCTCTGATTGACAAAGGCAATGCCCAGCAGCATCGTTACGCCGATGGCCAAGTAGGTGTGGTAGCGGTCATCTCTGCAGATCGACCAGACGGCCCACTGCATGGTGACCACAGACATGCCCAAAGTCAGCATCTGCATGTTCGGTTGGGTCAGGGCAATCTGATTGTCAGCCAGCCAAGCTGCGCCGGCAGCGTCACGAGTGGCTAGGTAGCTGCCAATCAGAGTGAGCAAGGCCATGGCAACGCCAGCGGTCACAAACACGGTGCCGAAAATCAGTTCACGTCTCCGTGGCATCGTCGGTGGCAACGCTGGTGTTGGGGCCACGGCAGCTTCAGGGCTCTCTGGTGGACTGACCACCTCGGGGGGTGACAGGGTTGCAGTGTCTGACATTAGTTGTCCTCCTCTACTGCTTCGCCGGCGAATCGAAAGTCAAGCATGGGATAGGGGCTCGCGACGATTGCACTCATCAGCAGCGCTTGATCCTCGGGTGATAGCTCGGCCTTCGCCCACTCCAAAGTAAGTCCATCTGCGCCAGCATCAGCGGGCTTGGGGGCATTCCCCCTGCTGGTGACAAGCACGAGCATGAGTCCGAGAAGTGCAGAAAGAGCGAGTACTGCCGCAGCCACAGCAACCCACACGTTGTAGAAGGAGAGGTTCAGACCAAATCCGGTAAGTCCTTGAATGAAGAACACCGTTGCGAGAAGACCGCCGCCAATAAGGCCTGCCGAGATGGCACCGAGGGCGATCGCATTTGGGGCCGAGGCTCGAAGCACAACACGTGACCAAGCAGAGAGTGCAGCGAGTCCACCGATAAACGCGGCTGAGAGTAGGAACAAGCTCTGCGCCCAACCAAGTCCCACGGCTTCAAAGCTGAACAAGGTTCCGGAGCCCGAAGTATTGAGCGCTTCAAGAACCCCTGCGAGCATCCCTCCAAGCAGAAGCAAAAAGGCGAGGAGTACCCCGATCAAGCCAGGCGAGACAACAGGTTTCTGGTGGCGCAGCGTGTCGGCGATCAACCCCAACAGACCAAGTACTGGCACTGCGGCGAGGGCAACGAATGCAATCCAGAGGATGTTCTCACGACCACCCGAGGTTTGAGTCCATGCACCAAAGGAGAACACGCCGAACATGGCAATCAGTGCTTGAACTGTTCCGTAGCGGGCAATCCTGCGCCCACAGCCCTGAGCCACAAGGTCACAAGAGATGCCGAGCACTGGAATCGCGAGCATGTAGACCGAAGGTGCCCGCAAGAACCAAGCGACACCAGCTTCGTAACGAAGTGCAAGGCCTGCTGCGTTCGCTTGGCTGATCTGGCCAAGAAACACATGCGCCGTGGTTGAACCAAAGGTAAGAATCCAAATTGGTGCTGCCACCAACATCGACCAAGAGAAAAACGGCACCCTAGCCAGACTCATGCCAACAGGCCGATGCGAGAGCACCGTGGTTG
Source organism: Actinomycetota bacterium (assembly GCA_947473395.1). Lineage (GTDB taxonomy): Bacteria > Actinomycetota > Acidimicrobiia > Acidimicrobiales > Microtrichaceae > IMCC26207. The sequence goes on from CANJEC010000097.1 coordinate 3,925, forward strand.
CAACGCAGACTGCGCCAAGTGAGAGAGCCACCATCATCGAACCCATTGAGAGCATTCCCAAACGGGAGGCTTCCAAGTCAGATCCCCCAACTCCACCATCAAGTGCCAAGCTGATGGCAAAGATGACTGCAGAAACCAACCAGGCCCACAACGACAGCGCCGCTGCCCGGGGAAAGGCAATGGCCTTGGAGCCAACCTGCAGGGGCACTAGGCAGATTGCTAGCCCAAGCAGCAGGGGAATTGCGCCCATGAGGACCATTCCAACCAACGCGCTGTTCCACACGTTGTCGCTTACATCGAGTGGTCCACCATTACTCAGCGACCTAAGAGCGCCCGCAGCGAGTGCAGCAGCCGAGACAGCCATGAGTGCAAGAGAACTCAGGATGAAGGTTCGTCCGATGGCCTCATGCTCACCGGTGCCAATCACTCGTTCAAGAGCAGTCGGGACTACTGAGCCTGCTGCTGCAGGAGGGGTATCGGAGCTAGATCTTGTGTCAGTCAGTGTCATGTGTGTCGTGCCCTCGTGAGGCTCCCCCGCAGGAGAGTTCCTCAACCAAGTTCGTTATTTTCTGTACCTAGTAGTCATTCCTAGGCACAGCGGTCCAACCGCTGAGGGTTGACCTTACATCGGCCATCGGCCACCAAAGAAAACCCTCAGCTCACCATCCGTTGCGAAGCAGTACGTCAACCGCCATCACTGCAAACAACAACGTGATGTAGGTGATCGAAAAGGTAAAGAGTCGAATGGCTTTGGCGGGGGATTCTGTGAGCATGACATCCACTGAAAACCATATAAATAAAGCCCCCAACACCACCGCCGACACCCAATACAACAGCCCCATCTCGGCCGCCCATCCAAAGAGAAGCGAGCAAAGAAACACCAGCACGGTGTAGACCAACATTTTCGTGGTGGTCTGACGAAAAGTTGCAACTACGGGCAACATCGGCACTTCGGCTCGGGCGTAGTCCTCGCGGTACTTGATGGCTAAGGCCCAAAAATGTGGCGGAGTCCAAAAGAACATCAGGGCAAACAACGTCAGCGGGGCGAGACTAAAAGTGGCAGAAAGAGAGTCCGTGACTGCAGCCCAGCCAATCAGAACGGGAATACAGCCAGCAGCCCCACCAATGACGATGTTCTGGCTTGAAGTGCGCTTCAACCAAAGGGTGTAGACGAACACATAGAACAAACATGCAGATAAACCGAGGACTGCAGAGAGCGGGTTGACGATGACCCAAAGCCACACAAACGCTAGGGCCTCGATTCCAATCGCAAAGGTAAGCGCCGCCCGCGGGGTGATCAACCCGGTGACCAGTGGTCGCTCTTTGGTCCGGTCCATAACAGCGTCAATGTCTCGATCGATATACATGTTGATCGCATTTGCTCCGCCTGCTGCGAGCGAGCCGCCGATCATCGTGGCCAGCATCAACCACAGCGGCGGCATTGCACCCTCTGCAACCACCATCGTGGGAATAGTGGTGACGAGGAGGAGTTCAATGATCCGCGGTTTGGTCAGTGCAACGTAGGCAGAGACTCGGGTGCCTATCGATACAGGGTGAGAAAGTGCCGGCGCAACCATGACGTCTCAAAGTTACGTCCCACAGCACCCCGCGAGCCAACGCGGGCCACAAGTTGCAGACTGAGCAGGTCTGTGAAGGCAAGGGTGCAACCAGCCTGTTCTAATCTGGGCTACATGAGCGTGGCGAAGTGAACAACAACACTCAGGTCGATCAAAGCAGTGGCGAACGCTTCACGCTCTCGGCTCAGGCCTATCGCAAGGTGGCAGTGGTTGCCCTCGCCCTCATTGGAATCATCGTTGTGACTGGAGCTGCCGTTCGCCTGACTGGCTCCGGGCTTGGTTGTGAGGACTGGCCGAATTGCTCCTCTGGTGAACTCGTCAAGTTTGGCAATCCCAACCAAACAATCGAACAGGTCAACCGTCTCTTTACTGGTCTTGTGTCAGCAGCTGTCATTGCTGCCGTGCTGGGCTCGCTCCGTCGGCGACCGTACCGTCGGGATTTGGTCTGGTGGTCAGCAGGCCTTGTAGCCGGGGTGCTTGGTCAGATCGTGCTCGGCGGAATCACTGTGTTGGTAGACCTACACCCGGCTGCTGTTGGCGCACACTTTGTACTCTCGATGCTCTTGGTCTCTGACGCGACGGTTTTACTTTGGAAAGCCAGCCACGAACCTGGCCCGACCCGCCCTCGGGTTTCGCCTGCAAACCTCAACCTGTCTCGGGTTGCAGTAGCTACGGCCTCACTACTCATGGTGACCGGTCCACTCGTTACTGGTAGCGGCCCTCACGCTGGTGACGCTCGGTCTCCGCGATTCGACCTACTCATTCCCGATGTGGTCAGAGTCCACAGCATCAACATGTGGGTCTTCTTGATCATTACGGTGGTTTTGTTACTCCGGCTTGCCAAAGCAAAAACTCCCTCGGACATTCTGCGGAGGGGTTACTACCTACTCCTAGTGATTGTGATTCAGGGAGGGATTGGCTACACACAGTATGAACTTGGGATTCCGGCCTGGCTTGTTCTTGCACATATTGCTGGGGCAACTCTGCTTGTCGGCACTGTGTTGTGGTTTCATCTTGGATTATCAAGCGTTATGGCGACAGACTCATCTGCCACAGAAGCACCGACCAGTCTCATCCTCGGCCAGTCAGAAGAGAGTCTCAGTCCCACATGAGAACGAACGCCACATGAGCACAACTGCGCCACTCGAAGTCATGGAGCCCGACACGGGCACCGACTCTGAGACTGACGCGCCTTGGGTGGTGCTGGTCTGGAACGATCCCATCAATCTGATGTCCTATGTCACGTTTGTTTTGCAGAAGCTTTTTGGCTACTCAAAGGCCGAGGCCGACAAGCTCATGATGCAGGTTCATACCGAGGGCAAGGCGGCTGTTTCTCACGGCACGCGTTCCGAGGCCGAGCGCGATGTATTTCGACTGCACGAGCATGGTTTGTGGGCAACCATGCAACAGGACTGAGGGCAACACAGATGGGCCTGTTAGACGGTGTGTTTGATCCACCATTTCGAAAGCGTCGCAACGGCCGCTACACCGTGAACCTGTCAGAGGGGGAACGGCAACTCATCGAGGACCTTGCGCTTGACTTGCGAGAGCTGCTGACCACTGACAGTCCGATGCTGCAGAGGCTCTTTCCACCGCCTTACGGCGAAAACGAGGAGCGCAATCAGGGCTACTCGGCACTAGCTGGATCCGAACTCGTTGAGCGAAAGTTCGCCGCGCTCGATGTGGTCACCGGGACGATCTCGGCTGAGGACTTATCCGAAGAAGAGGTCGAGGCATGGATGCGCTCGATCAATGACATCCGTTTGGTACTCGGCACAGTGCTTGGCGTTTCAGAGGATCAGAGATTCGAGCCATCTGATGAGGCTACGCAAGCTCTACATGACAACTACGAGTACCTCGGCATGCTGCTTGAACGCATCATTCGGGCCCTCTCGAACTGAGTGAAATCTGCGCAAAGCGGAAGGTTGGGATTGCTGGTCTTTGGACCTCTGCGTGCTGCCTGCTACTGTCGCAAAGTCCTCCCATGGGATGAGCCCCCATCGTCCAGCGGCCTAGGACGCCTGCCTTTCACGCAGGTAACACGGGTTCGAATCCCGTTGGGGGTA
>CANJEC010000098.1 GCA_947473395.1 Actinomycetota bacterium
AACTCTTTGAGTTTGCGTTCACGAATCGCGCCGACGCCATCTACACAAAAGACGAACTCCTAGTCGACGATGCTGGTCACCCGCAGCAACTTCCTTGGGAGAACTGGTCGGGCGGCTTTGACCCAGCTCGAGACAGTTCGGGTTGGATGCGGGCAACTGCGCCAAGTGGAGATGCCGATTTTGTTGGGATCGTTGCTTGGGCAGGTGAGCTTGGATACGGGGTCCGAGATCCACAGAGAGCCAGCATTGAAGATGAGTCTGGTCCGGTTCCCGCTGGTGCCCATCATGATCACGGCGAGCACGATCACTCAGCTCATGATGACGCCGCTCATGATCACGTTGCGCCGGATCACGGCGAGCATGGAGATGCGGATCACGCAGATCCAACCGAGCCAGAATCTACCGCTGCGACCAAGACTCCTGGTCACTTTGACGCCTCAGCCGATCAGCCCGCACCAAAGAGGGGGTTTCGTCGATGAAAGTTGAGATGTTCACCTTTCTCCTTACGGCAGCGATCTGCCTGGCTGGGTCTGCTGGCGTTGTCCTGCTTCGTAACCCGGTTCATAATGCCCTCAGCCTGGTCGCCACGCTGTTTGGTGTTGCAGTGCTGTTCATCCAGCAGGGCGCATATTTCTTGGCAGCAATTCAGGTGATTGTCTATGCCGGTGCAATCGTGATCCTTTTCTTGTTTGTGATCATGTTGCTCGGGGTTGATAAGGCCGAAGGCCTACATTCTGAGCCGATTCTTGGCCAGCGGCCGGCAGCGATCGCCGCAGCAGTAGCAATTCTTGGTTTGAGTCTTACTGCGCTGTTATCCGTTGGGTCACGAGTTACCGGCCAAGCTTCCACGCTTGCTGCGATCGATGGATCCGAGCCAAATGTCAATGCGCTCGCCAAGGTCTTGTTCACCGATTACGTGTTCGCTTTTGAGATCACCTCCGTGTTGCTGACGGTTGCGGTTGTTGGCGCTGTTGTTCTTTCTCGCAAAGCCGGCCTTGCAATTGATGTAGACGAGTTCCCAGAGGGGACTTCATCAGATTTACTTCAAGCCAAGCGCGATGCGGCGGCAGAGGAGCTCGAAGTAGCAGAAGAGGTCGCGACAGACGATGAAACTCCCGAGGGTGAAGCTGAGACCACAGAGGAGGCTCTCCGCTGATGCTTGCTCTCAATGAAACCTGGTATCTGGTGCTTGCGGCGATGATCTTTACGATCGGCTCGGTGGGCCTACTCACTCGCAAGAACCCGCTGGTGATGTTTATGTGTGTGGAGCTCATGCTCAATGCAGTCAATCTGACATTTGTTACCTTCTCCAAGGCGCTTGATGACATCGCTGGGCAAGCCATCGTCTTTTTTGTGATGGTGGTGGCAGCAGCCGAGGTTGTGGTTGGTCTGGGGATCATTGTGGCCATCATGCGTCGCCGCCAAGGCGCCGACGCCGACGATATTTCTTTGATGAGGGGCTGATCCGATGAACTTGATCTGGCTCATCCCATGCCTACCCCTGTTTGGCTTTCTGGTCCTGTTAGTTGCCGGACGGAAGCTTGGCGATCCCGGCGCCGGATGGTGGGGGACTGGCGTTGTAGCGGCAAGTTTCCTTGTGGTGGTAAAGGTCTTCTTTGACCTCTTGGCGTTGCCCGAGGAAGAGCGTTCCCTGACGCAGACCTTGTTTACTTGGATCCCATCGGGGAGTTTCAAGGTCAGCATCGGATTTTTGGCTGACCCGCTCAGCATTCTGATGTGCCTGTTCATCACGGGTATTGGCGCACTGATTCACCTGTATTCCATTGGCTACATGAAGGGGGACGAGAAGTTCTCCAAGTTCTTCCTGTACCTGAATTTGTTCCTAGCCTCGATGCTGCTGCTGGTGCTTGGCGACAACTTGCTGTTGACCTTCTTGGGTTGGGAAGGCGTTGGAACCTGTTCCTATCTGCTCATCTCTTTCTGGCATACCGACCCCGCCAATGCTTCGGCCGGCAAGAAGGCCTTTGTTACCAACCGAATTGGTGACTTTGGGTTCATGTTGGGCACCTTCTTGGTGTGGGTCACTGTGGGTTCAATCAACTACGCCGACATCGGACCTGCGGCTCCGATGATTGCAGCCGGAACTGCAACAGCAATTGGCCTGTTGTTCTTTCTCGGAGCAGTTGGCAAGTCGGCGCAGTTGCCGCTGTCAGTCTGGCTGCCCGATGCCATGGCAGGGCCAACTCCTGTCTCGGCACTGATCCACGCGGCCACCATGGTGACTGCTGGCGTGTACCTGATTACTCGCCTGAATCCCATCATGGCCCAGGCTGGGTGGGCCAATGACGTGATTGCTTGGACGGGTGCCATTACGGCACTGGTCGCAGCATCGATTGCAATTGCGCAGACCGATATCAAAAAAGTTCTGGCCTACTCCACTGTCTCGCAGCTTGGTTACATGTTCCTAGCAGTTGGAACGCAGAACTATGTGGCCGGCATCTTCCATATGGTGACCCACGCATTCTTTAAGGCGCTGCTGTTCTTGGGTGCAGGCTCGGTGATCATGGCAATGTCGCACGAACAAGACATGCGCAAGTTTGGAAACCTACGCAAATACCTGCCAGTCACTTTTGCGACCTTCATGATCGGATGGTTGGCAATTTCGGGAATCCCGCCGCTAGCCGGATTCTGGTCAAAGGACGAGGTGCTCGCTGGAGCATTCAATGCTGGCCCCGCTGGCCCCGTGCTCTGGTTCATTGGACTCCTCGTTGCACTGATGACGGCGTTCTATATGACCCGAGTCGTCATCATGACCTTCTTCGGAAGCGAAAAATGGCGGCTCACTGACACCCCTCATGAAGTTGTTGAGTCCGAAGATCTCGAGTCCTCAGATCTTGTTACTGCCTCGGTTGCTGCAGCCGCCCATGGGGATGGTCACGATGATCACCATGGTTTGAGTCCAGATCACACCCCTCAAGAATCGCATTGGACGATGACTGCACCGCTAGTCATTCTTGCAGGGCTGTCCATCTTGGGCGGGGCGATCAACTTGCCGTTTGGCTCTGATTTCAAACACCTCGAACACTGGCTAGCGCCCACTCTGGCATACGAACATGAGCTTCCGCCCGTGCCAGTCTTGGTGCTCTTGGCCTTTGCTGCGATTGCAGTTGCGAGTCTCGGAATCTTCTTGGCTTACTTGGTCTACAGCAAGCAAAAGATTGCAGCCGAGAAGATCGAACGGCCAGTGTTGGCGCATGCGTGGTACATCGATGAGACCTACGCCAAGGTTGCTGGCGGACCAGGCGAGGCAGGGTTCCAAGGACTCGCTGACTTTGATGGCACTGTCGTTGACGGTGCGGTGAATGGGGTCGGCGCAGGTGTGCTTGGCATAGGTAACAGACTTCGGCCAATACAGTCCGGACTCGTGCGTAGTTATGCGCTCGGCATCAGCATCGGCGGAGCACTTCTGCTCGCCTTCATCGTCACGAGGATGAACCTGTGATTGGAACTCTCCTCAACTCCTCCACTCAGATCCTTGCTTCCAAGGTTGCTGAGGAAGCGACAAGCGTGTCGGACTTTCCCGTGATTCCGGCGCTCATTATTACGCCACTCATTGGGGCAGTCATTATTGCGCTGATCCCGCGGTCTCGGTCCGATCTGTATAAGCAGATCGCTGTTATTACCAGTGTGATCACCGGCGCATTCTCGATTGCCATGCTCGTGGCTTTCAAGACAGAGGATTCGGGCTACCAGTTCGTTATCGATCAGCCATGGATTAGCGATCTTGGAATCTCGCTGCACTTTGGCGTGGACGGCATTTCACTGTTCTTGATGGTGCTGACGGGAGTGATCTTCCCGATCGCACTACTCGGTGCCAAGGTAGATCACGACCCCAAGCCCTATTACGGGTGGCTCATGGTGCTGATGGCAGCCTCTATGGGCGTATTTAGCTCGCTTGATCTGGTGCTGTTCTTTGCCTTCTTCGAACTAGTCCTCGTTCCGATGTACTTCTTGATTGGCCTGTGGGGCCACAGCAATCGCGTCTACGCAGCGACAAAGTTCTTCTTGTACACCATGCTGGGTTCGGCCTTCATGTTGGTGGGTCTGGTGTCGCTAGCGGTTTTGAACGCCCGGGCGATGGGCGGGCCGATTACCTTCGACCTCGTCGAGATTGCAAAAAATCAAGCCATCTCAGTCACCGCTGGCCGTTGGATCTTTTGTGCTTTCGCTGTTGCATTTGCTGTCAAAGTGCCGCTGTTCCCACTTCATACTTGGTTGCCAGATGCACATACAGAGGCACCCACTGCGGGTTCGGTGATCCTGGCTGCAGTGATGCTCAAGCTCGGAACCTACGGCTTTATCCGCTTTGGACTTGACCTGTTCCCCGAGGCTTCACATTGGGCAGCGCCAGTGATGATGACCCTCGGTGTGATCGGCATCATCTACGGAGCGATCTGCGCAACCATGCAGAAGGACCTGAAGCGACTGGTGGCGTATTCCTCCATTGCGCATCTTGGGTTTATCGTGCTCGGAGTGTTTGCATTCTCGGTGCAAGGCCTCGAGGGCAGCATCTTGATCATGGTGAACCACGGCATCTCAACAGGAGCGTTGTTCCTGCTCGTGGGGTGGATCTACGAGCGTCGGCATACTCGTCAGATTGCAGAACTGTCTGGGCTTCAGAAGGTGGCACCGATCTTTGCCGGGGTGTTCACGCTGGTCATGCTGTCGAGCATCGGGGTTCCCGGTTTGAACGGATTCCCCGGCGAGTTCTTGGTGCTTCTTGGTTCCTTTGCTAGCGCTCGCTGGTGGGGAGTTGTTGCAGTCAGTGGTGTCATCCTGGCTGCGCTGTACCTACTGTGGGCATATCAGCGTGTCTTCCATGGCCCTGTTACTGAGCCCAATAAGGGATTCCGCGAGCTCAGACTTACCGAGGGGTTGGTGATCGCACCGCTACTCGTTCTGATCGTCTTCCTTGGGTTGTACCCCAAACCGATGCTTGACCGAATCGAGCCGTCAGTGGAGCGGTTGCTCGCTCATGTTGATGCTGAAGTGGACGGGTTTGAGCTCCGAGAAGTCAAGTTTGTCGCACCGCTTCCTGGTGAGGTAGAGGCTGGTCACACTGAGGCCGGTCACACTGAGGCTGGCAAAACCGAGGCCGGTCACACAGAGGGGAAGCCCTGATGATTGCTCGCATTGTTCAGGATGCCCCTGTGCAGACCCTTGCCGCTGAGGCCGCTTCGGGAACCCCCGAAATCATCTGGTCGGCGATTGCGCCGAATCTGATTCTGATGCTTGGCGGGGTGTTGCTACTCACCGTTGTCTCGCTGTTGCGTGGGAAGTCTCCTTCTTGGTTCCCAGCTGTCTGGACGGTGGTGACTGCCTCGCTTGCTTTGATTGCACTGATTCCTCTTTGGGCTCGGGTGCAAGACGAGGGTGCGCAGACAGTCATGGCCGGAGCAGTTGGCCTTGATGGGTTCTCGTTGTTTGTAACCGGCATTATTTGCTTGTCGGTGATTATGGGTGCGTTGCTTTTAGAGGGTTACGTGCGTCGAGAGGGCCTTGAGGGCGCCGAGTGGTATGTGCTGCTGCTGCTGTCTGCCTCTGGTGGTGTCACGATGGCATCGGCAAACGATCTGATCGTGATGTTCATCGGCCTTGAGATCTTGTCGGTTGCGGCCTATGTGCTCACCGCGATGCATTCCAAGCGCATCTCCTCTCAGGAAGCCGGACTCAAGTACTTCGTTCTCGGAGCCTTTTCATCTGCCTTCCTGCTCTACGGAATTGCTCTCACTTACGGGGCTACCGGTTCGACCAATTTGGTTCGGATTCAGCGCTTCTTGTCAGACACGGTCCTTACTCAGAATGGGCTGCTGTTAGCTGGCTTTGCCTTCATGCTCGTGGGATTCGGGTTCAAGATTGGCGCTGCGCCATTTCATACCTGGGCCCCCGATGTGTATCAGGGTGCGCCATCGCCAGTGACGGCCTATATGGCATCGGGTATCAAAGCAGCGGGTTTTGCAGGGCTGCTTCGAGTCTTTGTGGTGACGTTCGGGCCTACCTACGGCGCCGATTGGCGACCGATGGTCTATGCGCTTGCAGTGTTGAGCTTGTTGGTTGGCTCGTTCATGGCCATTGTGCAGACCAACGTCAAGCGAATGCTCGCCTACTCATCTATTAGCCACGCTGGGTTCATTCTTGTAGCGGTTGAGGCCTCATCTACGCAGGGAACCTCTGCTGCTCTGTTCTACTTGCTTGCCTACACCTTTATGGTCACGGGCAGCTTTGCAATCGTTACCATCATGGGTCGCACGGGTGATGGCACACACGCTCTTGACGACTACCGGGGCCTTGGGCGTGCTCGGCCAGGTTTGGCCCTGATCTTTACGGTGTTCTTGCTAGCTCAGGCTGGTGTTCCCTTTACTGCAGGGTTCCTGTCGAAGTTCTACGTCATCAATTCCGTGGTGGCCGAGGGGCAGTATGCCCTAGCCGTTATAGCCATGGTCTCGGCAGTAGTAGCGGCGTTCTTATACCTGCGAGTCGTCGTCGCCATGTACTTCTCAGAGGATGCTGCAGCAGAACTCATGGAATCCAAAATCAAGATTCCTGTTGGGGCGTCGATTGCTCTGGTCATTGCTGTGGTTGGAACCCTGTGGTTAGGAATTCTCCCCGGCGCAGTGACAAACCTGGCTAACGATGCAGTAGCGCAACTCGTGGCCTTCAAGAGCTAACAAGCAGCCGCTTGCCGCGACTGGGTGGGGGCATCAGAGTATGGGTTGGAACAAGCGCAATCGAAGCAGATACATCATTGCTTCTGGAGGCCGGACTGGTACGGGTCTGCTGGCTCACGCGCTGTGGTCCACCGGTGTTCTTGGTAAGCCAGAGGAATATTTTAATCAGGCGGATTTAGCAGCCCATGCCCATCGGTGGCGCGTGAACACTCCGGAGACCGACGAAGACTCTGCTGCATACCTCAAGGCGTATAAGAAAGCTTCTTCGACGCCGAACGGAGTATCCGGCCTGAAGGTGATGACAGGCTCGCTCAGCACCATCGGACAACTAGTTGGCGCAGAAGCTGCCGCTAGTCCCACAGAGATACTGTTGACCCTTGGAATCACGACGATGTTTCTTGTTGTCCGTGAAGATCGAATTGCGGCCGCAATGTCAACTTGGCGTGCACAGCAAACCGGCGAATTTAAGAGGTTCGAAGGATCAGAGGCTGTCCCCTCAGAAGAATTTGGTACGCCCAGCGATGAGACCATTCAAGGGCTGCTGAATGACTCCTATTGGGCTGAGACTCAGTGGAACGCTGTAGATCCCGAGCGGATTCCAGTGCATAGATTTGTTTATGAGGATTTCTCTGAGGACGTCCCCGGGACAGTCGCCCAAATCGCTGATCATCTAGGCGTGCGGCGACCCGAGGTTCCCCCTGACGCACGGTTGCCTGTTCGGATTCAGGATGATCACTTTGCGAAGGTGATTACTGAGTACAAACAGCGCCAC
>CANJEC010000099.1 GCA_947473395.1 Actinomycetota bacterium
ATGAGCAGTTGAGCCGTCCGGGGACTCAAAAACCCAGATGCCAGTAGCTCGCCCGGCACCGACTCTTTGTTGAACACAAATGTGAGCAATGCAACCGAGGAATACGAGATTTGTTCAAGCTGCATGGCTGTATTTGGGCTCATGCTGCGAAGTAACTGAGCGGCCTTGGCGGCCGGGGTGCAGATCAGCACCTCGTCAGAGGAGATGGACCCGGTGGCGAGCTCGGTCAGGATCTTGCCCTTGTCTGACTGCGAACAGGTCACGGCTTCGGATTCCGTCAGGATGCGGACTCCTCTGGCCTCGAGTGCCTCATGTAGCGCCTCAACTAGGACCGAGGTGCCACCAAGCAGCGCAGTAAAGACAGGATCAGTGGGAGTAGTGGGGGACTGGTCTTGTTGTTTACGCAGTGCCAGGGTCAAGCTGCCGCCGCCACGGGCTGCCGCAAAGAGTTGCGGGGTGACTGCCTGCAAGCTGAGCCTGTCTACGTCCCCGGCATTGATTCCACCAATCAACGGACCAACCACATGTTCTACAAGTTCGCGGCCGTATCGCTCGGTGAGGAATTCCCCAATGGAGACATCGCCCTCGGGCGCGGGCCAATCAACATCAACCTCTGAGCGTGCGCGCTCCATGGCCGCAGCCGAGAGCAGCCCGCTTGCAGCGAGCGGCTCAAAATCTAGGGGTACTCCCAGCACAGTGTCAGTGGGTAGGAATCGAAGCTCACCCTCCAGAAAGATCTGCGCTCGGCTGACTGCAGGGTGGGTGAACTCGTCCTCAAGGCCAAGTTCTTTACAGAGCCGAACTGCGTCTGGCACCCGGGCTAAGAAGGCATCAGCGCCTTCGTCAATTATCAAGGGCTGCTCATCCGCAATAGCTATTTCTGAGCTTAGAATTTTGCCACCGAGTCGAGGCTGAGCGTCAATCAGGGTGACTTCAACTCTGGGAAACTGCACGGCTTCCCAAGCAGCAGCCAGACCAGTAATGCCACCGCCGATGATGAGCAGTTGGCTCATATCTCGGCGAGCTCAAACAGCAGCGAGGCGAGCGCGGCCATCACTGCAGAGTCAGCATTGACCACCTCGGTTCGAGCAAAGGCCAAGCCGAGTTGAGCGGCCAAGTCAGCAGCTTCAATGTCAAGGTCGAACAGCACCTCGAGGTGATCTGCGGTAAAGCCCTGGGGAACCACGAGGACCCCCTCAGCTGAGCCGGTGGCAGCCACCTCTTTGATGCAGTCCAAAATATCTGGTCCCCGCCAAGGCTCAGGTGTTCGTCCGGCGGATTGCCAGCCGATGCTCCAGGTTCGATTACTGCTTGGCTCTTCGCTACTGGTCAATCCAGCACGCTCTGCGATTGCTTCTGCCGAAGCTAGAAGCTGCTCTGGGTAGGGGTCATCGAGGAGTACTCGTTCGGGCAGTGAGTGTGCAGTGAAAAAGACGTGCGTGTTAGCGGGTAAGCCCTGAAGTTGTTCCCGCACCGAATTGGCCTGATGGGTGAGATACGCCTCGTTCAGGCTCCAGGAGTCAAGCCCCACGAAGGGCACTCCGAACTCTTCTGCGGCGCTTGCGGCTCGCTGCTGGTACTGACCCACGCTGAAACCCGAATAATGCGGCGCAAGGACTAGGCCAACAATGCGCTGCGCCCCGGCCTGGACCAGCGCAGCTACCCCATCTTCAATGAAGGGAGCAGCATGTTTTTGGCCGAGTTGAACCAAGAAGCAGTCGGGGTGTGCGGAGTCAGCGGCTAAGACCTTGAGCGCTGCTTCAACTGCATCGAGCTGAGCTTGGGTTCGTTCGCGCAACGGAGAGATGCCGCCAATGGCCGCGTACCTGCTAATCAGATCTTGTAGTTGTTCATCAGTAGGGGGCCGGCCACGGCGAATATGGGTGTAGTACTCGGGAATGTTCTCGGGACTTGAGGGAGTGCCATACGCCATGACAAGGATGCCGATGTGTCGTGCGTCAGTTGAACTGTTTGGAGTCATCTCGTTGACCTTTATGGAGTTGTGGAGTGAATGAGTTCGATCACTCGCTCGAGGACCTCTGGGTTTGTTTCAGGAAGTACACCGTGGCCCAGATTGAAGATGTGACCACCGCGCCCCCCAGGGTTTCCTTTGCCTCGAGCCAGTACATCAAGCACAGCAGGCTCAGTGGGTCCCCACCCGGCAGCGGGCAGAGCTGGGTCAAGGTTTCCCTGCAGGCCTACCGATTCGGGCACACGGGTGCGGGCGGCGTCGAGCGGGGTTCGCCAGTCCACACCAACTACCTCTGCGCCTGCGGATGCCATCAATCCGAGTAGCTCGGCAGTATTTACACCAAAGTGAATCCGTGGCACCCCAAGTTCGGCAACCGCAGTCATGACTCTGGTTGAGCTTGGCAGCACGAACCGCTCATAATCACTCGGGCTGAGTGCCCCGGCCCAAGAGTCAAACAGTTGTGCTGCAGCAGCACCGTTGAGTATCTGCGAGCGAAGTGAGTCAATAGCCAAGTCCGCTAGGCAATCCATCAGGTCAAACCAGAGTGCCTCGTCGGTATGCATGAGCGCTTTGGTCTTGACATAGGTACGAGACGGTTTTCCTTCGAGTAGATAGCTAGCAACTGTGAACGGCGCTCCAGCAAACGCAATGAGCGGCACAGAGAGTTCGCTCACTAAATTTCGAACTGTCTGCACCACATAGGGGGTGTCAGCGTCTGCATCGAGTGGCCGAAGCCGCTGCAGGTCGGCTCGCGAACGAAAGGGGTGCTCTACCACTGGCCCGATTCCTGGAGCGATGTCTACCCCGAACCCAATTGCGTGGACAGGGGTCATGATGTCGGAATACAGAATCGCCGCATCGGTGCCGTAACGCTGCACTGGTTGCAGGGTGATTTTTGTGGCCAGATCGGGATCAGCGATTGCACGAAGGATGGTGCCCGTGCCGCGAATAGCGCGGTACTCGGGAAGGGACCGTCCCGCCTGTCGCATAAACCAGACTGGCGGGCGCTCCGTTGCTAGGCCAGTGCAAGCACGAATAAAAAGAGAGTCCGCATGAGCTTGAGTCATCCTGTGTAAGTCAACCATGCGTACCCTGAGTTCTCCCATCTGGGGCCATAATCATCTCTATCAATCATCTTGGGGGCCACATGCGCCGCAGTATCGACGACGATCAGATTCCTGTTCCACCGGTTGACCCCGAGGATGCAGCCGAAATGTTGCCCCTGAACTGGGCAGTGTCAGTCTGTGATGACTACCTCGATGCCACCCCTCGAATTCAACTGACCACCGAGGAGTTCGGAGCACCAGCAACAGGCCTAGTGGCGCATCTCGACGCGTCCCAGGCGCGCCGCTTGCGCCTAGCGCTGCGCTCGGCTCTTCACGAGATCGGCGAGGAACTGGGCCAGTAGGCCGACAGGTAGTCGGACTAGTAGTCGGCCCGACCCTTGGGATACCCGATTTTCTGTGTCCGGGGGAGTAGGTACACTTATCGATCCCCCGATCCCGACCGGCTCATACAGGAGACCGCGTGGCAAATCACCCCGAGCTCGAACTTGAGCAGGCCTATATAGACAATGCTTACTTGTGCTTGGAGCGCGCTCGCGCGGTTGCCGAGGCAATGCGCGAGGGGGTCGTCGATGGGCAGGGCGGCACTTTTCAGAATCGCTATGAGCGCGATGTCGTGTGGGAGCGAGTAGGTGTGCGCCTGCACCAACTCGAACTCGGTGAGCGTTCCTTGATTTTTGGTCGGGTTGATACCGAGCCAACAGAGGAAGATCCAGAGGGAGAGAGCTTCCATATCGGCCGCATCGCAGTAGCGGACGACAAGAGCAACTCCATTGTTGTTGACTGGCGAGCGCCTTTGGCTGAAACTTTTTACCGGGCCACTGGCCTTGACCCCATGGGATTGCGTCGTCGTCGGCATTTCGCTAGCCGCGGTCAGACTCTGCTCGGAATCGATGACGAACTGTTTGGGTCCGCCACTGCGGCACTCGATCAGGGTCAGGTGCAGGGCCACGGCGCACTGATAGCTGCGCTTGAGGAGTCGCGCTCGGGCAAGTTGTCAGACATCGTTGGGACGATCCAGACCGAACAGGATCGAATCATTCGGTCTCCCCTGCAAGGCGTGTTGGTAGTTCAAGGAGGCCCGGGAACAGGAAAAACCGTTGTTGCTCTGCATCGGGCGGCCTACTTGTTGTACTCACAGCGCTTTCCACTCGAAGGTCAAGGCGTGTTGGTACTTGGGCCAAACCGTGTGTTCTTGTCCTATATCGAGCAGGTACTTCCCTCATTAGGCGAGGCAGGGATCCAGATAGCTGTACTAGCCGACCTCGTACCCTCGATTCGCTCAAGCGGCCATGACCCAACCGAGGTTGGCAGGGTCAAAGGTGATAGCCGCATGATCAACGTGATTCGCCGAGCCGTCCGCGACCGCCAACATCCGCTTCGCGAGTCTCTGCGGGTTCCATACGGATTGCAGTTCTTGGTACTCACCCCCGAGGATTCCGTAGAAATTATCGAGCAGGCGCGCCGGCGTTCTCGCACTCACAATGCCGGGCGGCGCCATGTAGAACAGTTGGTGTTTGAGCGGCTCGCGAGTACTTCGCGTAGCGAGGAGACCCTTGAGGCCATACGCGAGCGCATTCGCCGCGACCCGGCTGTCATCGAGGCGCTCGAACGCATGTGGCCGGTGCTCACTCCGGCCGAGTTACTGAATGACTTGTTCGGATCGCGTGGATTGTTGCGTTCTGCTGGCAGCGGGCGGCTCAAAGACTCCGAGTGGCCTCTGTTGTTCCGGGAGCGCAGCCATGTTCCCAATGAAGTCGTTTTTCCAGCAGACGACGTACCGCTTCTGGATGAGGCGCTCGAATTGCTTGGACCACGTCCAAAGCACCTCGAGGCTGACGCGGTTCGCACCTTTGGCCACATCGTGGTTGATGAGGCACAGGATCTGTCACCGATGGAGTTGCGGATGTTGGACCGTCGCTCGCTGAATGGCTCAATGACCATCGTGGGTGACATTGCACAAGCAACTGGTGCTTGGCCGCATCAGAGTTGGGAATCAGTACTCGAATACCTTCCTGATCGCCGACCGCCCCGGCGGGCTGATCTAACAATCGGCTACAGGGTTCCAGGACCCATTATGGAACTCGCCGCCAAAATGTTGGTCCTTGCTGCACCGGGGATTACCCCTCCGCGGTCTATTCGTCACACGGGTGAGCCACCGCTGATCTTGGGCGTAGCGAGTAGCGAACTCGAAGCCGAGGTGGTTGAGCGAGTTCGCTATGAGCTCAAGACAATCGGCTCGGGAAACATCGGCGTGATCGTACCTGAGTCGATGGCTCACCAAATTGACGCGGCTTTGACTCGGGCAGGAATCGAATACGGCCGAGCCACGAGGCAGGGCTTAGAGAAACAGGTGACGGTGGTGCCCGTGAACCTTGTCAAAGGCCTTGAGTTGGACTCGGTGCTCGTGATCGAACCGAAACGCGTCCTCACTGAGCAAATTCGTGGAGCCCAGTCGCTCTACGTTGCGCTCACTCGCTCCACGAAGCGCCTCACCGTGATCCACACGGGGCAGCTACCAGAAGTCTTGCTGAATTAGGCGATCACTAGGATTCGCTCCGAGGCGAAGGATCCGATTCCTACGTGCTTTCCGTCGATCTTGACTGTTGCAGTGCCATCTGGGGACAGAGCCGTCAGGACTCCCGAGTGGCCGGGAAGCAGGGAGTTTTCTTCCAAAAAGTCGAGGAGTCCCGGAGTGAATTCTAGTTCCTCAGGTATGCGACTCACCGTAAACGCGGACCCCACCGGTACTGCTCGCAAAGGATACGAATCAGGGGCCTCATAGTTGGCCCCGGGGATGGGGTTGCCATGCGGGCACGTGGTTGGGTCTCCTAGAACTCGAGCTAGAGCAATCTCCACTGACTCAGAGATCACGTGTTCCCACTTACCTGCCTCAAGGTGAGCGTCGGCCCAAGAGAGATCCAAAATATCGGTCAGGAACCGCTCGGCTAGGCGGTGGCGGCGCACTACCCGCTCGGCAAGGGCCATACCAGTTTCGGTCAGCGTGATTCTGTTGCCCACGAGCAGCAGATGCTCCTGTTCCATGCGGCGAATCATCTCGGAAACGGCAGGCCGAGACACCTCGAGTCGCTCCGCAATTCTGGCCTGGATGACATCGATCTCGTCTTCGCGAAGTTCCCAAATAGCTTCACAGTATTCCTCGAAGGCAGGATGGAACTCTTTCGCTCTTGCACCGGCCATTTCACTAGCGTAGGTCAATGGCCGAAGATTCTCTTTCACCTTTCTCACCGGCGGTGCGTGCGTGGTTTGAATCTTCGTTCCCAGAGCCAACTGCGGCACAGGCACTGGCTTGGGGGCCGATCAGCGCAGGGGAGAACACCTTGTTGTGTGCCCCTACGGGCTCAGGCAAGACCTTGGCGGCATTTTTATGGGCGATCGATTCTCTCGGCGCCCGCTCTGTACAAGATCGCGCCCAGTCTGGGTCTGCGAGCGAGTCTGGGCCTGCGAGCGAGTCTGCTGCGGGAGTGCGAGTGCTCTACATCTCGCCTATGCGTGCGCTCGCAGTTGACGTAGAGAAGAATCTGCAGAGTCCACTTCGAGGAGTTGCTCTTGCAGCGCAGCGGCTTGGTCTTGAGTTTGTTTCACCCACAGTCGGCGTCCGTACCGGAGATACCACGGCCACCGAGCGCCGAGCGTTGGTTCGCACTCCGCCCGACATCCTCATCACTACCCCCGAGTCGCTCTATCTCATGCTCACATCGGCCGCTCGTGAGTCCTTAGTGAGCGTGGATTGCGTGATTCTGGATGAGATCCATGCTCTTGCACCTACTAAGCGGGGTGCACACCTGAGTTTGAGCCTTGAACGCTTGGAGTACCTCAGAGCCGCTCGCGATCAGACTCCTCGCAAGCTGCAACGGATCGGGCTCTCGGCCACCCAGCGGCCACTCGAGGCCGTTGCAGCATTCCTAGGCGGGTTCACTCCGAGCGATCAGGTTCCGATTCAACGGCCGGTCACCATTGTCGATGCGGGCATGCGCAAAGAACTCGAACTCTCCGTGGTGGTTCCGGTGCCAGAACTCGATGCTGGTTCTGGGTCGGCCTGGCCATCAATGGATGCCGAGTTGCTCAAGTTGATCGAAGAGAACCATTCCACTTTGCTGTTTGTGAATGCGCGCAGAATGGCCGAGCGGTTAGCGAGTCGTCTCAATGACCTTGCAGCAGAACAAGGTAGTCACAACCCCGAGGCTCTCGAGGGGGAGGGGGATGGGGAAGAACTCGTTAAGGCGCATCACGGGTCGCTGTCACGCGAGCGCCGACTCGTCGTAGAAGATGAGCTGAAACGTGGTCAGCTGAAGGGCCTAGTGGCCACGAGTTCGCTTGAGCTCGGCATCGATATGGGGGCTGTAGATCTGGTCATTCAGGTGGCCTCGCCGGGCTCTGTC
>CANJEC010000100.1 GCA_947473395.1 Actinomycetota bacterium
GGTTCCAATGCGTGATGTGCCACTCGGAACGGGCGACATGTTGTACATGCTCGTTGCCGGACTCTTTGGAGCGAACACAGAGACGGTGTACCTCTCCCCAGCACCGCAATACCACTCGGCTCCGCTGCGTTTCTCGATGCAGGTGCAGAGGGCTGGTGGCACTGTGATTGTTATGGAGCGCTTCGACGCGCAAGACGCACTTCGCCTGATCGAGAAATACCAGGTGACCTTTGGACAGTTCGTGCCGACCATGTTTGTACGCATGCTCAAGCTGACACCCGAACAACGGGCGACCCATGACATGTCCTCGCTCGAGGTGGTCATTCACGCTGCTGCGCCTTGCCCAATTCCAGTCAAAGAAAAGATGATCGACTGGTGGGGCCCAATCATTCACGAGTACTACGCAGGTACCGAGGGCAATGGGTTTTGTTGGGCGAACTCCGAAGACTGGTTAGCTCATAAAGGAAGCGTCGGACAGCCGCTAGCTGGTGTGCTGCACATCCTTGATGATGATGGCGAGGAACTCCCAGTTGGCGAAACGGGAACGGTGTTCTTTGAGTCAGAAGCTGCGTTCAGCTATCACAACGATCCAGACAAAACCAAAGAGTCCTATAACCCGGCTGGTTGGTCGACCCTTGGCGACGTAGGACGAGTCGATGAGGATGGGTTCTTGTATCTGTCGGATCGCAAGGCGTACATGATCATCAGCGGCGGGGTGAATGTCTATCCGCAAGAGGCCGAGAACGTTCTTACGATGCATCCGGCCGTGAGTGACGTAGCTGTCTTTGGGGTTCCGAATGAGGACTTTGGCGAAGAAGTAAAAGCCGTTGTGCAACCCGTCAACATGCCAGCAAACCCTGCAGAGGCGGCAGCGTTGTCAGCCGAACTCATCTCGTATTGTCGGGAAAGCTTGGCCGATGTGAAGTGCCCTCGTAGTGTCGACTTCCGTGAGGAACTTCCTCGTCACCCTACGGGCAAGCTCTACAAGCGACTCCTGAAAGACGAGTACTGGCAGGATGCGGGTCGAAGCATCTAGCAGGTTGGCTAGCTGCCTACTTCGTGAGTTCGATCAACCGCCTCGAGATTATTTCCATTTCTCGACGCGCTGCTAACTAGCAACCTTTGTCCCAAGGTGACTGCTGCAGCGGCGCACACTCCCATCACGGCTGCTAGGACCCATGCCGCAGAGTACGACCAATGCTCAGCAGTGAACCCGAACAGGACCGGTCCAACTGCTCCCCCGACGTAGACGCCCGTTTGGGTAATCCCGGTGGCCCGGCCCGGAAAGGCAGGTGAGGCCCGAATCACCGACAGGTTGAAGAGTCCCGGCCAAGCCCACCCAGCGCCGAACGCTAGTGGCAATCCAATGAAATGCGCAGTTGGAGTCTGAGCGACAAAGATGAGGGAGGTACAGGACCCAATCAGGATCATGACGGCTACGACTCCGAGCAGGTTTCCGGGTTGCCGGTCGGCGTAGCCACCCACGAGCAGTCTCACAAGAATCGAGATGAGACTACCGAGGGCAAACGCGTATCCGGCCGTGGCCGGACTCACCCCAGAGTTGATCGTTGACTCAACAAAGAAACCACCCAGGGTGATTGCTGCTGCCGTTGAGAAGGCGGCCGCCACAGCCATCATAACAAGCGCGCCTATTGGTGCCCGCTGAGTGTCTCGTTGCACTGTGTGCGCCCGATTCGGTGCTGACTGCGGGTCAGGTTCTACTCGAACCCGAACAGCTATCAGTGCAGCGATCCCTAGCGCAGAACCAATAGCAAACACCCACCGCCACCCAAGGGTGAGCGCCACGGATGGAAGCAGTATTCCTGCAATCAGTGCTGCTCCTGGCATGGCTGACTGCTTCACGGCAAAGCCGATACCTTGACGGTGTATGGGTAAGTTGCGTGCGATATAGACGTTTGCCCCAAGTTGCGCTGTTGCGTTAGCGATGCCGGCAATCGCAGACAATGCGATAAGAGCGGCGAGATTTCGTGCACCAAGGGCGATGGCGAGATTGACTAGGCATGTACCTGCGAGCGCAGTGCTCAACCCAATCTTGGGCCCGACACGATCCACCCACCGCCCCATCCGAGAAGACACCACAGCACTCGCTGCAAAAAACGCCGCAAAAACCAAACCCGCCGCAGATTCGCCGTAGCCCACTTCAGCTCGAATCTCGACCGAAAGCGATCCTAGAAAAAATGCCGGCAGAATGGCGGCAACTATTGCCGCGGCGATAACGGGTAATCCACGCAGAGAGCGCTCAGGGAGTTCGACCTGTGCAGGAATCACAGGATCACTCTTACATGCTGTGCCTGAGCAAAACGCGCAACTACCATTGCGGCGTGCGGGGTCATGCTTTTTACCAACAAGAACATCCTCTTGCGATCGCCCATCGTGGCGGCACAGAGGCCGCTCCCGAGAATACGTTGGCGGCTTTCTCCGCTGCGACACAGCTGGGGTTTACGCATCTAGAGACCGATGTGCATGTCAGCGCCGACGGAGTACTCATCGCCTTTCATGATGACCAGCTCGATCGGGTCACCAATGAGCAGGGGAAGATCAGCGAGCTGAGTTGGGCGCAAATTTCTGAAGCGCGGATCGACGGGTCTGATCCCATCCCGACGCTGGCAGAACTTCTTGAGGAGTTTCCCTCTGCCTTCTTCAATATTGACGCTAAGTCAGATTCTGCTGTCGAGCCACTCGCTCAAACCCTGTTGCAACACGAGGCAGTTTCACGCGCATGTGTTGCGGCATTTTCGCATCGTCGACTACTCAGGCTTCGCGAGCTCCTTGGACCCAAGCAGTGCACGGCAGCTTCTCCAAAAGAGGTCGCCATGGTCATGGCGGCTGCGCGCCTGCGAAGCTCACCGCCGACATCGCCAGTCGACTATCACTGTGTTCAAGTACCCGTGAAGCAGAACGGGATTGCTCTGATTACCAAGGGCTTCGTGAGGACTGTCCATGAGCGCGATTGCCAGGTCCATGCATGGACAATTAACGAGCCAGAAGAGATGCACCAGTTACTCGACCTTGGCGTCGACGGCATCATCACCGATCACCCGAGTCGATTACGAGCCGTGCTGTTAGAGCGCGACCAATGGACCTCGTAGACACAGATACCGGATCGACCCGGTCTCGTATGCGCGTTCCCACACTGCTCGCCATGACCCTGCTGACCCTGGCTTGTCTGCTCATGGGCCTGACGGAGGTTGGCAGCGCCAACGCTCTGGAACGAAATGCCCCGCCGCGCATTCTTCAGCAACCCTCAGACCAACAGCCCTCAGATCCAGTTCCGGGAGAAGGGCTCTCTGCAGCCGTAGCTGCAGTGCCGGCAAACTCAGCGGGACTCGACGCTGCTGTGGAGGAACAGAAAAAACTCACAGAGCAACAAAAACGGGCACAGCAGGAGTTGCAGCAAACGGATAAAGAGATTCAGGACGTGACTCTGCGTAGGCAGGCTTCTACCGAACTGCTCGCTCGCAGATCCGAACAGGTCACCAAGGCCGCCGAGACTCAGCAGAAACTGCGCGGCGCACTACGGATCATCGGAGTCGAGTGGTTCATCACCGGCTTCGGCAGGCTCTCTGCATTGAACCCTGCAGTGAGTTCAGCGGAACGAGAACGCCTCGACCGAGCGCGTGTTCTGTCGGAGTCGGCTGCGAGTAGCACGATTAGTAAAGAGCGCTTTGCTCGGGAGCAACTCAAGCAATTGCAAGAAGAACTCTCTGACTTGCAAAGGCAGCTTGTCGAGATTGAGGACTCCCTTGGGCAACTCAGTAGCAAATCGCAGGGCCTGACTGCTTCGCTGCAGCAACTCGGAGAACAGTTGGCGAAGAATGAACAACGAGTGGCCGAGGCGAGAATGTCTGCAACCGTTACTGGCACGGACTTGTCCACTGGCGCCCTTGACGCTTACTGGCGTGCTGCTGTTGCCCTCCGAGTCAGCAATCCGAATTGCGCAATCCCATGGTGGGCAATTGCTGGAGTCGGCAGGACCGAGAGCAAACACGGCACATACCGCGGCGCATCGCTTGGCAGGGATGGCCTTGTCTCGCCGCCAATTTTCGGCCCTGAGTTAAACGGTTCCAACTCTTTTGCGATCGTACGAGATTCCGACGGTGGAGCACTAGATGGAACAGCGGCCACTGATCGCGCAGTTGGCCCCATGCAGTTTCTTCCTAGCTCTTGGAAAGCGGTGGCACGAGATGCAACGGGGGACGGCGTAGCCGACCCGCAGAATCTGTATGACGCAGCGCTCACCGCAGGCGTTTACCTCTGTCGAAAGGGCCCCGGCCTCAACCAAGAGGGCCCGCTTCGGGCTGCCTATTTCAGTTACAACCGAAGTCAGCGATACGTCGACATCGTGATGAGCCAAGCATTTGATTACCAGCGCTCCGTACCACTCGCTTGAGTTTTGGCCACAGCCATTCTCGGCCGCAGCACTTCTATGCCACAGTGATTCTCTGCCTCAGTTGTACTTGGGGTTGTCATTGACTCAGCCTCCGTCGGATGTAGAGTCTGCCTACTGTGTGAAGAGCGTCACCTTTGCGGAGCAGACCCTGATTCGTCGGGGCGGTTCTTCTTCGGCGGTTTTCTTCGCAGCTCATATCACCCGCTCCAGCACTTCTTGTCCTTAGGGGGAACACATGCAACGTCAAAAACATAAAAATACAAAATCACTTTTGGTGGTGAGTTCGCTTCTGTTTGTCGCCGTTCTCGCAGGCGCCTGCGGAGGCAGTAGCAGCAGCGACAAAGAACCAACTGGTGACGGCTCAGGAAAGCCAACCCCGGGCGGGACTCTGACCTACGCACTCGAGGGTGAGACTGCTGATGGATGGTGCTTGCCCGAAGCACAGCTTGCCATCTCTGGCATTCAAGTGGCACGGTCCATTTACGACACCCTCACTGCCCCCAATGAGGATGGCGATTACGTGCCGTTCCTGGCTGAGACGCTCACACCCAACGCCGATTACACCCAGTGGACCCTGACGCTGCGGCCAGACATCACCTTCCACGATGGCACTGCACTGGACGCTACGGTTGTGAAAAACAACCTAGATGCCTACCGAGGAAAGTACCCTGCACGATCGGTGCAGCTGTTCTTATTCGTCTTCAAGAACATTTCAGACGTGACTGTGGTTGATCCGCTCACGGTTTCAATTACAACAGCCACTCCGTGGGCTTCACTCCCGGGTGCTTTGTTTGGTTCTGGTCGCGTTGGAATGATGGCCCAATCACAACTTGATGACCCGTCAACCTGTGACACCAAGCTCATTGGAACAGGGCCATTCACTCTGGTCAACTGGACACAGAACGAGAGTCTGGAACTCAAAAAGAATCCGAATTACTGGCAAAAAGATGCCGACGGCACCCAGCTTCCTTACCTCGACGAGATTGTTTACAAGCCAACACCCGAGGCTGCTAGCCGTATCAACGGACTGCTTGCAGGTGACCTCAACGCCGTCCAAATGTCTGGCGGCGAGCAGATCGATCAGCTCAACGCAGAGACAAAGGCTGGCAACATCAATTCGTATCAGTCGGACAAATTTGCCGAGGTCAGTTTCGGGCAGTTGAACGCGTCAATAGCGCCCTTCAATTCCAAGACCGCTCGCCTTGCAGCCATCAAGTCCATTGATATGGAGGCTTATAACAAGACGGTCAACCTGGACGTCCTTCAAAATGCCAATGGCCCATTTGCTCCCGGAGGTATTGGCTACCTCGAGGACTCGGGTTACCCAACCTACGATCTTGCCGAATCCAAGAAGCTAGTTGCTCAGTACAAAGAAGAAACTGGCACTGACTTGGCTTTCACGTTGATTGCGACTCCCGACCCGGCAACCCAAGCTGCTGCTGCAGTTGTTCAGCAGATGGGTAAGGCAGCGGGAATTGACGTCACCATTACTGCTCTTGAGCAGGCTGCGTTGATTAGTACTGCCATCTCGGGCAAGTACCAGGCAATGGTCTTCCGCAACTATCCCGGTGGAGACCCCGACGCCAACTATGTCTGGTGGCAGGGTTACCCTGCCAACCCCGTCAACTTCGGACGCTTTGACGACCCGGAAATCAATGCGCTGCTTGATGAGGGACGTGCCACCAACGATAAGGCCAAGCGTCAGCAGATTTACGGAGACATCAACAAGGAGTTCGCCAGTGAGGGTTACAGCATCTGGTTGCAGTGGACCCTCTGGGACATTGCGACTGCGACTGACGTCTTCGGCACGCTTGGGCCCGACTTGCCTGATGATGCCGGCGCACCATTCCCTGGTCTTGCCACAGGACACCCGGTTACTGGGATGTGGATCCAAAGCTAGTTTGCAATAACAGCTTAGAAACACGAGTTAGTTACACATGCGGTGATCGGGGCTCTTGCCCCGGTCACCGTGAATACTTCTAAGTCTCTCAGTCGAATACCACACCTAGTGGGAATTGGATCGAATGTTCATTCTGAAAAAATTTGGGCAACTACTAGTCACGGTCATTCTTGTGACTCTGTTTGCTTCGCTACTTTTAGAGTTACTTCCCGGCGATCCCACTGAAGTGCTCATTCCTTCTGGCAGTGACCAGCAGCGAGAAGAGCTTCGCCAGGAACTCAAGTTGGATCAATCCTTTGCGGTTCGTTACAGCACTTGGCTCGGCAACTTCGCCACTGGCGATATGGGCAACTACTACACCGTGAGTTCTGATCGACCGGTATCTGATCGGCTCTGGCAGTCCCTTCCGGTCTCTCTACTCCTGATGTTCTACGCCCAGATGTTGGCCCTGTTCTTTGCGATTCCCTTGGGGGTAATCACGGCGTATCGCAAGGGCACCTGGTTGGATCGAACTTCTAATACTGCGGCATTCGCTATGCTTGCCATCCCTAACTTCGCCTTGGGCTTTTTGCTGCAGTACTACCTAGGGGTCAAGCTCGGCTGGTTTAAGACCAGTGGGTACGCATCACCTAATGAGAGCCCGATCGAGCACCTTCAGTACATGATTCTTCCCACGATCACGTTGGCCGTGGGTCAGATTGCCATCTACATGCGCCTGCTCCGCAGCGACATGATCGCCACCCTGCAGCAGGATTTCATCCTGATGGCTAAGGCCAAGGGCCTGAAGTCAAAGCGAATTCTGTTCCGACATGCACTGAGACCATCTTCGCTCACACTGCTGACCGTTGCTGGGCTGAACATCGGAACATTGATCGGTGGGGCACTCATTGTGGAAGTTGTGTTTGCTCTTCCGGGAATGGGCCTGATGCTCTTTGAAGCTATCGGCCGGCGACAAATCGTTGCCTTCCAATCCATGGTGGCTGTTATCGCCATCCTCTACATTCTGGTGAATTTCGCCGTAGACCTGTTGTACACCGTTCTCGACCCACGGATTCGTAATGCAAACAA
>CANJEC010000101.1 GCA_947473395.1 Actinomycetota bacterium
CCGGTGTCTTCAGATGTGGGCTGCCAAGGAACAGGCCTGAACGCTGCGAGTCGCAGGACTGGGCGACGCACCATGGCGGGCCCTCGGAAAACGGTGGACGGTCCATGTTGAGCGTCCCAATTTGGTAACCGCTGCTGATGGGTTCTTTGGGAGCTGATGCAGGCCGTTGCTAGAAAGAGGACTGCAATCAATCCGGACACGCTGATGAGCGATGCGGGAAGATGAATCTGAGCTGCGAATCGATTCGCCATGTTGCTCCACTGGTCGAGGGCTGGGCCCTTGCACCATATGGATTGCGGCGACGGTTGTCAGCGGGGAGCAGTGCCCGGTGCAGGCTCGCTTTGATCGCTCGCCCTGCCGAAGTCATCATCCAAACGGATGATGTCGTCCTCACCAAAGTAAGTGCCGTGTTGAATCTCGATAAAGACCAGTGGCTCTGACTCGCTCAGGTTCTCGATTCGATGAGCGCTGCCCACTGGAATATCAACTGCAGATCCGCTGCTCACCAGAGTCTCAACATCGTCAAGCACAAACTTTCCTTCACCTGAGACAAAAAACCAGTGCTCAGAGCGCCGAAAATGTTGTTGGTAACTGAGTCGCTTCTGAGGGTCGACAGTGATGCGCTTGACCTTGTGGTCATCCTCATCGCTGAGCACCAGGTACGAACCCCAAGGCCGAGTTGAACTCTCCATTCCCATATCTTGCCCACACGTAGCCGTAGCGTCGAATCCGATTTGTCGGAACACGTTGAAACTCTAGGGTGTTGGGGTAGATGACAGGTCCTGAGAGGAACGCACATGGCACGCGCAGTATGGAATAACACCGTGATCGCAGAGAGCGACGAGACGGTTTTCGTTGAGGGAAATCATTATTTCCCAATGGAATCGGTCAACGCAGAGTTCCTCGAAGCCAGCAGTAAAACCACCGTTTGCAGCTGGAAAGGCACAGCTAACTATTTCACGCTGCTCGTAGATGGCCAGAAAAATCCAGATGCTGCCTGGTACTACCGCGAGCCAAAAGAGGCCGCTAAGGAAATCACAAATCATGTTGCATTCTGGCGTGGTGTCAGCGTGGAGTCCTGACCTGCCATGACCTCAGCGGGGATTGACCAGGCTCGCAGCTTGGTGCAAGGAGCCCAAGGAATTGCTGTCCTGACGGGCGCTGGAATTTCTACTGATTCAGGTATCCCAGATTTTCGCGGACCAAAAGGCTTGTGGACTCGGGACCCAGATGCAGAGAAGTACTCAAGTATCGACTTCTATCTGTCAGACCCAGAGTTACGGGTTCGAGCTTGGCAGTTTCGATTGTCGAATCCTGTCCTCGTTGCACAGCCAAATGCTGGCCATAGCGCGTTGGTGGCATTGGAACAATCCGGCAAGTTGCTGCGATTAGTCACGCAGAATATTGATGGACTTCACCTTGCAGCGGGCACAAGCCCTGAGCTTCTCACCGAGGCTCATGGCAACACCCGAGAAGCAGTGTGTACCTCGTGCACATGGCGTGGGCCGATGAGCGAAACCCTTGATCGAGTTCGTGCAGGCGAGGCTGATCCGCCTTGTAGCGAGTGCGGCGGGATACTCAAATCGGCAACGGTGTTCTTCGGTCAAAGCCTTGACCCAGCCTGTGTGCAGGAGGCGTTTGATGCTGCTGCCACCTGTAACTTGTTGGTCTGCTTGGGAAGCACACTCGCGGTGTACCCCGTGGCCGAAATGGTCCCGATTGCACTTCGTCGGGGGACACCTGTGCTGATTGTGAATGCCGAGAGGACCGAGTTTGATGAGTCGGCTCTGGTGCTTCGGGGCTCGCTGAGCGAGTTATTACCCGAGATTTTCTCCGGCCTGTCGGAATCTTGACCAGTTTGGTAGGGTTTAAGAGTTCATACGAATAGCAGACCCCCGAACTCTGAAGTGAGCAGATGCAGATATGAGTAATTTCCGAGAACTCCTGAACAACACAAAGTCTGGGATCCAAGAGGTAGATACAGCTACCGCAGAGGCCCAGCTAGCCGCTGGTGCAGCCTTGCTGGATGTGCGAGAGGCCGATGAGTTTGAACAAGGTGCCGTACCGGGATCGGTATTCATCCCTCGTGGACACCTCGAGGCTCAGGTCGAGGGCCGCCTAAACGATAAGTCTGCGCCCGTCATTGTCATGTGCGCCGGGGGAGTGCGGTCGGCTTTTGCTGCAAAGACGTTGGGCGAACTTGGCTACACCGACGTGGTGTCCATGGCCGGAGGATTCAACAAGTGGAAAGACGAGGGTCGCGATTGGAAGCGACCCGAGGTGCTCAGTCCTGACCAGCGAAATCGCTATAGCCGCCACTTACTCTTGCCAGAGGTGGGCGATGAGGGGCAACTGAAACTGCTTGGGGCTCGCGTGTTGTTGCTCGGTGCTGGCGGCTTGGGTTCCCCTGCCGCGTTGTACCTAGCTGCTGCCGGTGTTGGCACCATCGGCATTGTCGACATGGACGTGGTCGATGAGTCGAATTTGCAGCGCCAGATTCTGCACAACACAGATCGAATAGGTGAGCGAAAGGTTGATTCGGCAAAAAAGACCCTCACCCTGCTCAACCCAGATATCGACGTGATTACGCACGATATTCGCCTTGATGCTTCGAATATGGAACGCATCATCTCGCAGTACGACATCGTCGTAGACGGGGCTGACAACTTCCCTGTGCGCTACATGCTCAACGACGCTTCGGTGAAACTTGGCATTCCCGTTGTGCACGGATCGATCTTCCGCTTTGAGGGCCAGGTGACTGTATTTGATCCCAAGAACGGGCCGACTTACCGCGATATGTTGCCCGAGCCCCCACCACCAGAAATGGCCCCGAGTTGCTCCGAGGCAGGCGTGCTCGGAGTCCTCCCTGGAATCATCGGCAGCATCCAAGCAGTAGAGACCATCAAGTTGATTATCGGCTTTGGTGATTCGCTGATCGGCCGCTACCTCACCTTTGATGCTGCTGACATGGAGTTTCGCGAGTACAAACTGCGTAAGGATCCGACGAATCAGATCACTTGGGAAAACCGAGAGCAGATTCAAGTTGTTGAGCTTGAGGACCAGTGCCAGCCTGCGCCACTGCAGGCACCAGCAGGCTGACTCGCTCTCCTGTCGATATCAGAGCCGGCGTAGGCGTCTGAGCAGCAGGTAATTCCCCTCAGGAAAGGCAGGGTTTCTGCCGATAGACAAGGCATGTCTGCTGCCATGTCTCCTGTTGCCCCGTCGAGTGTTGAACGGAATTCCTCGCCGAAATCAAACTTGTCAGGGGTTTCCCGCAGAAGGTGGAAATTCTTCGCTGTCCTCGGTGTAGTTCTGACCGTTGCTGCAGCGCCGCTGTCTGACATCACCTCGGTGCTCGCCGGTGGCGGTCTGATAGGCGCAGGGCTGACGGGCGTGGCCGCTGCGGCAACTCCTGCAGTGACGCCAAATGTTTCCCCAGTTCCCGCATCCGAGGACTACTTCACGTCAATGTGGAACGACCCAATGAATTTCGAGAACCCCGAGGACTTCGACCCCACACAGCGGCACATGATTCAGCAGGGCTGGGCCAACCTCAATTGGGGTCAACTCAACATGTCAGGTGCACAGCAGGTGTTTATGTTGCGCTCGGATCCGGGCTCCTACCCAACCACGGCTACTCGTGACCCTCGGTCTCGGCCACTCGATGCGGGCAAATATCGGCGCGTCACGATGCGCATGTACTCGGACCGTGACAGTAACGCTGCGATGTTTTTTCGGCAGTGCAACTCTTGCGCTGATGGTCTCAAATACTTCCGGATTCGTGCCGGCTGGCATTCCTACGACCTTGATATGACGGGGCCATGGGATTGGGATGGCCTACCAAACTCAAGCCTTCCTGCAGTTCGGGGTGCTCCTTGGGCAGGTTGGATCGAGATGATGTGGATGATCACGAGCTTCGACCCGTACAGCCTTCCAAGCCTGTCGATGGATGACTTTGCAATCATTGATCCGTCACCCGACATTGGCCTCACCGTGGGTGCGACTAGCGGCCCGGTTGACCTCTGGATGGACCTTGATGGCAACCCAGCGAATGATGGCACCTCAGCAAACGCCGGATCGACTGCCTCGTACCTTGGTCAGGTGACTGGCCCAGCTTTTGTAGGTCTGCCCTCGGGTGTTTTGCGGCGCGGAAAAGTTGCCCAGTTCTACACCTCGAAGAATGGCGTGAAGTCGGCCCTTTCTGCATCTGTATCGATGCCCGCGACTTCCCGGCCGATTGCTCGAACCGTCACGCCCTGGGAGGGCTCTGGGGAGGACTGGGCCACTGTCGCCAGATGGGACCCCTGGGACTTTGATCAGCCGACGGATGGCTACGCAGTCAACGCGAGTTCCACTACAGCTTGGGGAGCGCTCTTAGGGTGGACTGGTGGTGGTGCTGCGAACGACCCAGTTGCAGTCCTGAATACGAACAAGCTGATCGACGGCAAGCTCTTCCACAAGATGGCCATCACGATCAACTACGACGGACCATGGGGCCTTGAGGATGCCCCGGGTGGCGGATTGGTCGGGCGCATTGTCTGGCACCCGTACGGGGCTCCGCCAAACAGTCGTCAAGTCTCTGACGACATCGTGCTCAAGACCGGCCGAGCCACCTATTACGTAGAGATGCGAACTTGGCCACCCACAGGAATTCTCGACCCAGCTGGCAACCTTGACCCCATTGGCTGGGGAGTTGGCCGCTCAACTTGGATTAGCGATCTGAACTTTCATCCACATGAAGACCCCGGAGCTCGGTCATGGCAGCTCGAAGACGTCAAGCTGCTACGCAACGATTATGTCAACCCTGCTGTAGGCGGAACAGACATCAAGTTCATAGACGACGCCTGGGCACCCGGAACCACAGCCGACATCATTGCTGACCCGAACCTGAACCCCAACGACCCTGCTCAAGTGGTAATTGCAGCGGGCATTCCTGTCAGCGCAGGGGTAAACAAGTTCCGCTGGACGGGCTGGCCGGCCGCCTATGGCACATACTTCCCCCGGGTGGTGTTGCGTCGAAATGGTCTCGCTGCTTCTAGCTATGCCTTTGGGGCAATTGATTACGGCCCTTCGCCGGCCCCGTGGCCACCAGAGAGGGCGAACGGCATCGTCAAGTAGGACCCCCACACAAGCTTGCTTGACCTCATGCCAGCTCATAGAGGGCTACGGGTAATGTGGGGCAATGACTCATCCACACCCGCCCCGGGTTCGGGTCGTCGTATTGAACTGGAACTCGGCTTGGTTTACTCGACGTTGCCTCTCGGCACTCGAAGTAACCGATTACCCATCAGATTGCATTGAACTAGTTCTGGTAGATAACGCCTCGGTGGACGGGTCTCTTGAGTTGCTCCGCTACGAATTTCCAAATGTTCGAGTCATTGCCAACGAGCAGAATCTTGGATTTGCTGAGGGTTGCAACCGTGCGATGCGTGACCTCGCGCAAGTCGATGCCGTAGCGCTCGTGAACAATGATGCCGTTCCAGAGCCCGGTTGGCTATGGCCCCTAGTTGAGGGATTGCAGTCTGATCCAGCAGTGGGTGCGGTTGCCGCAGGCCTTGTGTTGGAGCCGGCGTTTACCCGGGTTGGCCTAAAAGTAACTGGGGGACAAGCGCAAATCGAGTCGCTCTCAATCGGCCCCATTTCGGTACTAGACCGCAGCCAGAGCAAGGGCATGTGGTCCGTGGGGCACTCAGATTGGCCGATGGATCTGGACTACTTCGTAGACGGCAGCGCTGAGCTGCTTGTGCCGGCTGGGGCAGGGGAGCGAGTCATCACAGTTCGTGCCACAGGGGTTGGAACCTTGGTCGCTAGTACGGCATTTGATCAGGCCCAGATTCAGCTGGGAACGAGCGCAGCCGAGTTGCAGTTGCGTGCCGGCGACGATCGCACGGAATTGCTCAATGGGCTGGGGACCGACCTTCGGGAAAACTCGGAGGGATTCGACCGGCACTTCGGAGAGCCGGCGCAGATGCTCAGTGCCGTTGGCCCAGAAACTGTTCTGGGTTTCTGCGGCGGTGGCGTGCTTCTGCGAACCGCAATGCTCGACCAGGTTGGTCTGTTCGACCCACGGCTCTTTGCATACTACGAGGACACCGATTTGGCCTGGCGTGCGCGGAGGGCCGGATGGCACACGGTCACTGCGCCTACATCAGTGATCCGGCATTCATTCGGCGCTTCAGCGGCTTCGGCCTCGCCCGGGTTCTTTGTCCATGTGTACCGGAACTGGATGATGACGGTCTTGCGAAACGCCAACAAACAGGAGCGTCGTCTGGCCTTGCGGTCAATCTGGGATCGCGTGAAGTGGGCAGTTCGTGCCAATGTTTTCAGCCGCCTGAAGCACGGCCGTCTGCCCAGAACAAAGCTGGTTTGGGCTTGGAAGCAAGTCCTCTGGGATTCGCTGATTGAGTTGCGCTATTTGCGCAAGACCCGCGACCAGACCATCGGCGCGGAAGCAACCAACAGGCTTCGCAGGCCGCTGCGGCCTTCATCAGGTGCTCGGCCGCCATCCTCAAGACCGGGTGGACCCCTGATTGTGTACTTAGATATCCAACAAAGTCGTTCTGCCGCAAGCCGCTTGCTGACTCAACTTCCTCTGATCGACTCACGAATCGATCTGGTGGCAGTAGTTGAGGATCTCGGATCACCTGTGGGCTACCGCAGGGCAAGCGCTAGCGAGATGCAGGTAACTCTGGGATTACAAGGTCGGGCAATTGAGTCTGAAACCGAAGTGCTGAGGTTGGCGGAGTTTGCCATCGGTTCCGTCCTGTTGGACTGCGAGCAAGACCGAATTACAGCGAAACCGGCAACCAAGGGCCTGCTGCAGAGCAGTTCAGAATTCGCAGTTCAACAAGGAGACGACCTGAGCGAGGTTGCCCTAGAACTTGCCGAAATGGCGAGTATTTCAAGAGTTCAGCTTGAAGGGTTCGTGAAACTGCTGATCGCCAGATTCGGACTTCCCTAGGGGATAGCGCTTGTTTTCGAGCCACGAACCTTGCTGCCATGTGCCGACTGGCTCAATAGGTCTGGAGATCTGATTTGGTCCTGTTCTCTTTACGGTGTTTCCTTCTAGACTTGGTTGCATGTTGACTCCCATCCCCAGTGGGCGTGTTGTTCGGCGGTTGGCGGCACTGTTCGGCCTTGCGCTCCTGCTGAATTTCCTGCCAGTTCCCAACTTCGGGTTTGCCGAAGTCTCTGTCCTGAATCGGATTGGACTTCCCGAAATGTCTCCCGTTGGCGCCGCCGAACTCCC
>CANJEC010000102.1 GCA_947473395.1 Actinomycetota bacterium
CGCACAAACGCCTGCTGTGAACCTGCCCCCTGTGATGAACCAGGTGGTACTGCGTCAGCGGCCGGAAGGGTTGTTGTCTTGGGATGATGTTGAACTTGTGCAGGTTCCGCTTTATGAATTGGCAGAGGGTGAGGCGCTGTTGCACAACGAAGTGCTCGGCGTGGATGCAACCGTTCGATCCTGGCTGAGCCCGAATAAGGGGTACTTGCCGCCGGTCGCCATTGGCGAGCCCGTGCGGTGCTCCTCCGCTGGGCGCATCGTGGCCTCGAACTGTGATGCGTACAAGGTTGGAGATGTGGTGACGACGTTGGCGGGCTGGGAGGAATTCTCGATCGTGCGTGATGACTTCTTCACTACGCACTTGTCGACAGCCGACCCCGAGTTCGATGTTGCCGCCTTTTTGGCCCTATACGGTTCCACCGGCTGCACGGCCTATATCGGCATGGTAGAGATCGCCAAGGTGCAGCCTGGCGAGACGGTGGTTGTCTCTGCAGCCACTGGAGCGACTGGAACGATTGCCGCGCAGATAGCAAAGATCGTTGGTGCAAACGTGATTGGCATTGCCGGGTCGGACGCCAAATGCGACTGGCTGGTTAACGATCTGGGTCTTGACGGTGCAATCAATTACAAGACCGAAGATGTGCTCGGCCGCTTGCGTGAACTCGCACCGAAACGCGTTGACGTGTTCTTCGACAATGTTGGTGGCGAAGTGCTTGACGCAGTGATGGCTCGTTTGGCCATGCACGCTCGGGTGGTGTTGTGCGGCGCAATCTCGGGCTACAACGAGACCACCAAACCGGCAGGGCCAGCGAACTACCTCAACCTGATTCAGCAGCGCGCCTCGATGACCGGGTTCTTGGCCATTGATGAGGTGCCAAGGTTCGGAGAGATTGCTGAGCACCTGCGGGCCTGGGTCGAGGACGGGCGCCTGCGTTATCAGGTGCATTATTTCGATGGTTTGGAAGCTTCGGTAGACGCTCTCAATGCCATGTTCACGGGGGCTAACACCGGCAAGATTCTGATCAGAATGAGCGACTCACCAATCTGACCTAGCCCTGATCTGATGAGTGATTTTACCTAGTTGCATTCTGTCAATCTTCTGTCACATTAACGGCATGTTCTTCCCTTCTCCCGTAAGTGGCGGGCGGCAAGTTGGTCTTTATGCTTGTGAGTGTTGCTGTTTTGGCATGGATCGCAATGAGATCTAAGTGCCGAAATTCGTGACACTAACCACCATCTCGAATGTTCGTAGCTCTCCTCGAAGCCTGAGAGTGTCTCTTTTGCTGGGGATCCTCGTGGCGGCTCTTGTAGCGGTTGGCGGTGGATGTGAGGTCGCGCCCAAGTTCGGTGGGCGTTCACTCAGGTCAGAGTCTGACCGAGCCGAATCCGTTCCTACTCCTGCTCCGCGTGCCGTCCCGTCACCCCCGGTTACGGCTACTGGCATGACGTTTCATGCTGCAGAAACTGCGGCAACCCTTGGGGGCTGCAAAGTCTTCCCTGCTGACCATTACATGAACGCCAGAAATATTGAAACGTTGCCCGTTCGAGCCGAATCCGCAGCCTGGCTCAACAGCATCGGCGGGGCGTCGAGCAATCTCGTCGCTCCAAGCTCAACTATTTGGCAAGGCTCCCGGCCTGGGACGCCAATCAACATCGTTGATTCACGTGCCACGGGATTCAAACCAATAATTTTTGGACATGACTGGTCGGCCAAGTCTTACCTTGGCCCCTACCCCCTGCCGAGCGCTCCCTTGCTTCAAGGCGCACCTAACCCAACAGGCACCTGGGATAAGCGGCTGATGGTGGTCGATTCGGCAGAATGCATCGCGTACGAACTGATTCAGTACCAGCAACTCTGGATCGGAACTTCTTTCCTGCGTACTGCGCTCGCAGGTACTCGCTACCCGCTGAACTCAAACGAGATGCCTACCGGAACAACAAACGCTCCGAACACCCCACTGATCGGCGCCTACCTGCTCAACTCCGAGGTGAAGTCGGGAACCATCCCGCATGTCATGGCCTTCTGCTCGCAGAACACTCGGATCAGTACGTCCTCAATCTGGCCGGCACGCAAGAGCGACGGCTTCAATACAGCGCCCGATGCCATGCCAATGGGAACCTGGGTCCGCCTCGGCGAGGGCGCCGACCCGGAGTCATTCAGCGGCGGTGCCCGAGTAGTTGTTGAAGCACTCCAGACACGTGGAGCGATCCTGACCGATAGCTGCGCCCATCAGTTCAGCTTGCTCGCAGAAAACAGCTCCGATTGGAACAATGCTGACATGGCGCAACTCACTCGCCTCACTCCAGCTGACTTTGAAGTCGTCCACTCTGCAGCCCTGAAGATCTCTGACACGAGCTATGCAGTGCGCTGAGCTAGATCACCTGTGCGCACTGAGACTCGATCGTCAGTAACCCCCGGATCGATGGCCCGTTTGGTCGCGCCCGATGGGCTTGCTCAGCAGCCTGATTACCTAGCATCGCCGAGGTTTTTACCTAGTTGAGTTCTGGCAATCTTCTGTCATATTGACGGCATGAGATTTGTGAATACCAAGAGAGGTCGGGCCGCAACAACAGTCCTTCTCGTGTCAGTTTCAGCAGTTTTTGGAGCATCTTGCGATGTGATTGAGACTCCAATCACGGTGATCATTCCACCAGTCGCTGCATGGTCAGAGACTCCTACAACTACTGCCGTGCCTATCACAACAACTTCTACTACCACGACGACAACTACCACGACCACAACCACCTCGACGACTACCAGCACCGTGCCCGTGGCACAGACCTGCACCTTGATCGGCCCAGGGATTGACTTGCAGGGATGTGACCTGTCAGGTCAGACCATCTCGCATGTTGATCTAAGCAATACCGACCTAGCCAACGTCGACTTATCAGGGGCTCGTGTATTCAACGTGAACCTGTCTGGCGCAACCTTGACTGATGTGGACCTGTCTGGGGCAATCGTGAGCGACGTTGACCTGACCGGCGCCAGTTTGAAGAACGCCGACCTGTCTGGTGCTCGGCTAACCAACTCGAATCTGACCAACGTGAACTTGGTGGGTGCTGATCTGTCTGGTGCAGACCTGAGTGGCTCAACTGTTGTTCTGTCCGACCTGCATAATGCGAACCTCTCTGGAGCGAATCTTCGCAACAGTGTTCTGGCAAATCTGAACCTGGCCGGGGCTGATCTTTCGAGTGCTGACCTGCGTGATGCAACTCTGCGAATCTCGGACTTGTTTACTGCGAACCTGGCTGGGGCACGACTCAACCGAGCAGTTCTAGTTGGCATCAACTTGACCTCCTCAACGCTGACTGATGCCGATCTAACAGATGCCAACCTGACGGATGTGGACATCACTGCTGCCGGCAGAACTGGTGCAATCTGGACTGGGGCAACCTGTGGGTTTGGTAGCGAGCCCAGCGTGTTGTGCGTGGACTTCGTAGCAACTGCTCTCTGATTTACGACCCTGGCCGTTGTTCTGTGATATCCCGTTGGGATGGATTCACAGGCAGACAACTCGGGTTTGGTCACTGTTGAAATTGCGGACTCAGTCGCCGTCATCCGATTGAATCGGCCGGAGGTGCGCAACGCACTTTCGGCTGAGCTCATGTTGGACATCTACAAAGCCGTGAGTGCCTGCGAGGCTGACGACGCTGTGCAGGTGATGATTCTTACGGGAAGTGATCCGGCGTTCTGCGCAGGCCTTGACTTGAAAGATCTAGCATCAGGCAAGTTGCAGAAGGCGTTTGATCAGATTTCTGCAGCACCGGGGCGTGCCGAAATAGCAGTTGACTCTGGTCTGCCTAGCCCGTTCCCACCGCATCGCAAATTAATGATCGGAGCCATCAACGGAGTTGCCGTAACTGGCGGTTTAGAACTTGCGCTTGCCTGCGATTTTTTGGTGGCCTCTGACCGGGCTGGCTTTGCAGACACGCATGCCCGAGTTGGCATCATGCCGGCCTGGGGTTTGACGGTGATGTTGCCGCAGGCCATCGGCGTGCGCCGTGCTCGGGAGATGTCGGTGACTGGTAACTATGTCGACGCTGCAACTGCGTTGGACTGGGGCTTGGTCAACCATGTGGTTCCACACGAGGGGCTGCTGCTGTTCTGCCTGAAGCTTGCCGCCGATGTGTGCTCCAACGATTCCGCCGGCGTGAAGCGTCTGCTGCAGACGTATGCGGAGGGGTCGCTCGTAACGGTTGCGCAGGCCTGGGGTGTCGAGGCCGACGCTGGCCGCGAATGGTACAAAGCTGGCGGCGGGG
The DNA here is from genome assembly GCA_947473395.1 of Actinomycetota bacterium. Lineage (GTDB taxonomy): Bacteria > Actinomycetota > Acidimicrobiia > Acidimicrobiales > Microtrichaceae > IMCC26207. The sequence goes on from CANJEC010000102.1 coordinate 4,261, forward strand.
ACCTGGATGAGGTGGAACGCCGTCGGCAGGGGATCATTGAGCGGGGGCGCTCGCAGACTGATTGAGCGGGGGCGCTCGCAGACTGATTGAGCGCGGGCGGCAACTAGTCTGTGGCCCAGTGCTTACTGCTACGGAAATGGGCTGAGGATGATGACTGAGGAACTGCACATACCGGCAAACCCAGTTCGATTTATCACTGCTGCCAGCCTGTTTGATGGCCATGACGTGTCGATCAACATCATGCGGCGCATTCTGCAATCTCAGGGTGCCGAGGTGATCCATCTTGGTCATAACCGCTCCGTTGATGAGTTGGTGAACGCCGCTATTCAAGAGGATGTGCAGGGAATCGCGATTAGTTCCTATCAAGGCGGTCACATCGAGTATTTCAAGTACTTGATTGACCGCCTTGCCCAAGAAGGCGCGGCTCATGTGCGCGTTTACGGCGGTGGTGGCGGCGTGATTACCTCTGACGAGATTGCCGAACTGCACGCCTACGGAGTGACCAAGATCTTCTCTCCAGAGGATGGCCAGAAACTTGGCTTAGTTGGAATGGTCAACTCCATGATTCGCGACTGCGATGTTGACCCAATGAAGCGGCGCGGCAGCGCAGTCCCGGAACTGCTTGAACGTGTGCAGACGGGTTCGGTCAGTGCGCTTGCACTGCTCATGACGGGCCTTGAACTGGGTGCGGTTGACGAGCCAACAATCGCGCAGCTACAGGGGGCGGCTACTGCTCGGAGAGTGCCGGTCCTTGGCATCACGGGCACCGGGGGATCGGGCAAGTCCTCGCTGACCGATGAACTCTTGCGCCGGTTCCGGCTGGATCAAGAAGACAAGCTTCGTATTGCTGTTCTAGCTATTGACCCAACTCGCCGTCGGGGCGGCGGAGCGTTACTCGGCGACCGAATCCGCATGAATGCCATTGACTCTGAGCAGATCTTTTTTAGATCGCTTGCAACGCGTTCCACCCAGAGCGAGGTTCCCGAATATCTTGCGGAGATCATCCTGGCCGCTAAAGCTTGGGGTGCTGATCTGGTGATTGTGGAGACGCCAGGGATTGGTCAGGGCGACGCGGCGATTCTGCCATATTCGGATGTTTCGCTGTATGTGATGACTCCCGAGTTTGGGGCCTCCTCGCAGCTCGAAAAGATCGACATGTTGGACTTTGCCGACGCTGTTGCTATTAACAAGTTTGAGCGTCGCGGGGCCGAGGACGCCCAGCGTGATGTTGCCCGGCAAATGATGCGTAACCGCGAGGCGTTTGATACTCCCCTTGATGAGCTGCCCGTATTTGGAACGGTTGCATCCCGGTTCAACGATGATGGCGTGACGGCGTTGTATCAGTGCGTGGCGGCACTGCTAGGCGATCAGGGATTGGATTTGCCGGGTGGTTCCCTGCAGCGGGTTTCTACTCGAGCCTCAACTGGGTTGGATGAAATCTTGCCTGCTTCTCGGAGCCGCTACTTGGCCGAGATTGTGCAAGAGGTGCACGCGTATCATGCTGCAACGCAACAGCAGTCGGCAGTGGCCCGGCAGGTTCAGCAACTTGCGAGCAGTGCCGCATTGCTCGCTCAGGCAGATCGGCCCACCGAGGACCTTGAGCGGCTCGCACAGCAACTCGAAGCTGAGCTAACTCCAGAGAACCGCAGCCTGCTGCAAGCTTGGCCTGAGCGAGTAGCCAAGCTGACTGGCCCAGAGCGGGCAACCCGCGAGTCGCTCTCGGGAACACTGGTACCGAAGCTTTCGCTGCCCCGGTTCGTCGACCACGGGGAGCAGTTGCGGTGGCTGCGCTCAGAGAACCTGCCTGGGCACTTTCCCTTTACAGCTGGTGTGTTTCCCTTCAAACGAGAGGGCGAAGACCCAGCAAGGATGTTTGCCGGGGAGGGTGGAGCGGCTCGAACCAATCGGCGGTTCCACTTGTTGGCCGAGGGGCTGCCAGCAACACGGCTTTCTACCGCGTTTGACTCGGTCACCTTGTACGGTTTTGACCCCGCCGAGCGCCCCGATATTTACGGCAAGATCGGCAACTCGGGTGTGTCGATCGCAACGCTCGACGACATGAAAGTGCTGTACTCGGGTTTTGATCTGTGTGATCCAAGCACAAGTGTTTCAATGACCATCAACGGCCCGGCACCAGCGGTGTTAGCCATGTTTTTGAACACTGCTATCGATCAACGCGTCGAGATGTTCGAGTCCGAACATGGGCGGACGCTGACCGAGGACGAGCAACGCGAACTGCGCGCTTGGGTGCTGTCGAATCTTCGTGGCACCGTGCAGGCCGACATCTTGAAAGAGGATCAAGGCCAGAACACCTGCATTTTCTCAACCGAGTTCTCGCTGGGCCTCATGGCCGATATTGCCGAGTGGTTTGTGCAGCACGAGGTGCGCAACTTCTACTCGGTATCGATCTCGGGCTATCACATTGCCGAGGCAGGCGCGAACCCGATCAGCCAGCTCGCGTTTACGTTGGCGAACGGGTTTACCTATGTTGAGTCGTACTTGGCGCGCGGCCTTGCCGTGGATGATTTTGCGCCGAATCTGAGCTTCTTTTTCTCCAATGGGATGGACCCGGAGTACAACGTTTTGGGCAGAGTGGCCCGCCGGATCTGGGCTGTGGCAATGCGAGAGTGCTACGGGGCGAACGAGCGCTCACAGAAGCTGAAATATCACGTGCAAACCTCGGGCCGCAGCCTGCACGCGCAAGAGATGGCCTTCAACGACATTCGCACCACGTTGCAAGCTCTGTGCGCAATCAATGACAACGCCAACAGTTTGCATACCAATGCCTACGACGAAGCTGTGACCACGCCCACGTCCGAGTCAGTGCGCCGAGCGCTCGCAATCCAGATGATCATCACTCAGGAGTGGGGTCTTTCGATGTGCGAGAACTCGCTGCAGGGAAGCTTCATTATTGAGGAACTCACCG
>CANJEC010000103.1 GCA_947473395.1 Actinomycetota bacterium
CGGCAGATTGCTTCCATGCAAGAAGCGATGCGTTTCGTTCTGCATCAGAGAATCGCACGGATTCGGGGGCGAAGGCCGCTGGCAGGACGGCCTCGCTGTCTCGGCCGAGAAGGACGAGTTTGCCGTCGCTCAGCGTGTCATGTAGCCGAAACCCTTGCACCCACCGCTGTGAGTAGGCGCACCAGACTTCAACAGGAATCTCTAGAGTCGGTTGCGGTTCGCTGACTGCCTTGGTCAGTTCATGAGCTCTGAGCAGTGTGTCGGTCATGGCACTCCCTCGTACAACTGGTTCAACGGAATCAACCCCCCGGGTTGAATCATCCCCATCGGCAGAATCGGCTGGACCTTAAGCAGAGCGGTGCAAAATCTTTTTCGGTCGTTATTCAGACAGCAGTTATGCCGACAGTCGTTATGCAGTCTGGGGCTGTGCTGTTCTGGCGCGAGCCTGGGCCCGTTCGCGACGGATGCGGCGGCGCTCCCGCTCGCTCAGTCCACCCCAGATACCGAACTTCTCTCGGTTCGTCAACGCGTATTCCAAGCAATCCTCTCGAACGATGCATCCTTGGCACACTGCCTTTGCATCCTTGGTAGAGGCTCCGCGTTCTGGAAAGAAAAGATCAGGATCTACGCCGAGACAGTTCGACAACATCTGCCAGCTCTTGTCCTCATCGGTTTCATTCATGGGGTGGATCCACTTTCTTTTCGACTTGGTCTGTACGCGAACTGGACGATTGCAAACTCGGACACCTGCAGAGGCTGCAAGTTACAAGTTTGTGATTTGCCATTTTGACCGGTTGTCAGCAGCTTCGCAAGCTGCATTGTTCGGGTCAGCCCGATTTGGGCTCTGAGGCTGAGGTGGCAGCGGAGAAGTTGTAGCGAGCAGGGCGTCCTTCGCACAGGTCGGCTACTAGCTCTCCGATCATCGGGGTGAACTTGAACCCATGCCCAGAACACGTCGAACAGACCACTATGGGGCCCTGACGCTGCAAAATAAACTGCTGGTCTGCAGTCGAGGTGAACAGACATTGCGTGGAACTCACGGGCTCGGGGTGCAGGCCTGGATGCCACTCCTTGATGTAGGCAGCCACCTGATCCACATCAGTGGCGTTGTCGACACCGACCTTTACACCGAGGCGTTCAGTGTTGCTCACACCCGATCCCGACGCTGCTGATCCAGAGAACGGAGATTCCATGCCATAGGCCCCAAAGGTGAGTGCCTCGGCGTTGGTGTGCATGTGGTGCAAGAAGCTTGGCCAGGAAAGCGAGGAGTTGCGCTTACTGAAGTGAACCGGAACCTGCTCACTGACAGTCAACTTGGGTAGCAGGAACTCTCCGGGCAAGAGGTCTTCAACCCACGCACCAGCAGCAATGACAAGCATCCGGGCATGAACCCTGCGACGGGGTGTCTGCAGCACAACACCATCGGCTGTGGAATCAATCGAGTGCACGGGCTCGTGAAAGGCCACAGTAACGCCCCTGGCTGTTGCGCATCGCTGTAACGTCTGAACCGTCCGGTCTGCAAAAACTCGACCACCGTCAACCGAGTGAACCACGGCCTGGTCGAACCGCATGCCGGGCCACAGATCCTGGGCCTGAGTTGGGCTGAGCCGCTGCGCTTTGAATCCTGCTGCTTCAAGATTGTTCGCAACTTCTTCAATTGCTGCGGGGTCTCCGTGGTCGATCTGCCCGGACTGCTCGAGTAGAACTTGTCCCGATTCTTGTTCCAGCTCCGCCCAGGCTCGCAGCGACTCGCTTGCTAGGCGCACATAGGTCGGGTCGCGATAGGCAACTCGGAAGATCCGAGTTGCCCCATGCGAGGAGCCGCGCTGATGGCCTTCGCCGAATTGCTCGAGCAGGATCACCGAATGGCCTCGACGCGCAAGTTGCCATGCGGCGGCCGAGCCCATCGCCCCTGCACCGATCACCGCAACCTCAAACTGCTCGGCGCTCGACATCCCGTAAAGGGTATCCCGCTAAATTGGAGCGGTGAAGACTCCGACTCCCCTCTCCGAGTTCGCAAGCAACACCTACTCCCAGTCAGGAGAAGACGGAATACTGCAGGAACTGTTTCGTCGCCTTCACGCCGAGGAGCAAGAGGAGCGATGGTGCGTCGAGTTTGGCGCTTGGGATGGCGAGTACCTGTCGAATACCTGCACCCTGATTCGCCATCACGGTTGGAACGCTGTGCTCATTGAAGGAGACCCTGATCGAGCAGATCAGTTACGCAGCAATTTCTCATCGGAGTCTGTCACCGCTATGTGCGCATTTGTTGGGTTGACTCGGCCTACCCGCCTTGAGGACCTGTTAGCGGAGTCACCCTGCCCAAGCAGTCCCGACTTTCTCTCCATTGACATTGATGGCTGCGATATTCATATTTTGAATTCCCTCGAACGCTTCACCCCCAAAGTCATCTGCATTGAGTACAACGGGGCAATACCGAATGAGGTCGAGTACACCCAGCCCGCTGACTTTGCTGTGAAGCAGGGGTCCGGAGCCAAGTCCATCCTGGGTGTTGCCAACGACAAGGGCTATGACCTAGTAGCTGTGACTGCCACGAACCTGCTGTTCGTCCGCCAGGACCTGACCGAATTAGTACTTGGCACCGATCGACCCAGCCTTGAGGACCTACGCGATGACAGCTCGAGTCGTTGCTTCATCTTCTCGGGCTATGACGGCAGCTTGATTACCAGCAAGCCCGTCAGACTGCCCTGGCATCTGATCGACGTCGACCCGAAAGCCCTTCAGGTGCTACCGCGACCGCTACGCAGATTCTCAAATGACTACAACCCCGCACAGAAACTCACCTTTGTGGCCTACCTGTTTCTCAAAAATCCAGAGGCAGTTCGAGGCTGGTGGAGCAGGAGAAAGCGCTTCCGTCTAAGAAGCCGCACCGCCTAGAACCCAACAATCGGCTCGTCGCCCGGGCGAGGGTCAACGAGCGGGCAGCGCGTGCCGGTGTAAATCGTTGGCATACAGCGATTGCAATGGACACAGCCCGAACTCGTTGCCGTTCCCGCCTGATACTTATTGATGAGGTCGGGATCGTGCAGGAGCGCACGTCCCATCGCCACAAACGCAAACCCCTCGGTGACTGCAGCCTGAGCAGTTTCGAGTTTGCTAATCCCTCCGAGCAGAATAAGCGGCAGGTCAACTTGGGCTTGTACCTGCTTCGCCAAGGGCAAGAAGTAGGCCTCTTCGTATGGGTAGCTGCGCAGGAACTTCTTTCCTACGAGTTTGAACCCAGGACGCAAATACCAGGGCAGCGTTGCACCAAATTGTTTGAGGGGTGCACGGCCCTTGAACAAAAACATCGGATTGGCTAGCGAACTCCCGCCAGTAAGTTCCAGTGCGTTGAGTGCACCGTCGGCCTGAAGCCACTCGGCAACCTGAATGCTCTCGGCAATGCCTAGTCCGCCCCGAAACCCGTCAACCATGTTGAGCTTTGCCGTAACCGCAACCGACTCCCCCACTGCGTCACGAACAGCAAGCACAACTTGGCGAGCGAACCGAGCCCGGTTCTCGAGCGAGCCACCAAAGCGGTCAGTGCGCTGATTGAATTTTGGGCTGAGGAATGCGCTGAGCAAGTAGTTGTGGCCAAGGTGAATCTCGAGCGCATCAAAGCCGGCCTCCACGCACAGGCGCGCAGAGCGGGCATAGTCTGCAGTAATTCTGGCAATATCAGCCTCGGTGGCAGAACGCGTTCTGCGCATGCCAAGTGGATTAAACATCCGGCCAGGCGCAATGGATTGAGCGCGGTTTGACGAGGCATTAGCTACTGGTCCGGCATGGCCGATTTGTGCTGATGCGAGCGCACCCTCGGCATGAACGGCCTCGGTCAGCCTGCGCAACCCTGGAACTGCTTGATCCACTAGTTGGATGCACTCGGCATGTGTACGACCCTCGGGAGCGACTGACAGGTACGCAACAGTGGTCATGGCAACGCCACCAGCAGCAACGCTTCGGTGGAACTCAATAAGCGAGTCTGTGACAAGCCCATCTGGAGTCAACCCCTCAAAGGTGGCTGCCTTGATGACGCGATTTCGCAGCGTCAACGGGCCCAGCTGTGCTGGCTCAAACAACGTTGAGACTCCAGGGGCTGGCTTTACAGATGCCACGGGGGCAGTGGAATTGGGACGGACAGAGTCAGACACGGTCCTAGTCTGCCTGAAGAAGCACCTCTCTGGCCGATCCGCTAGGCCCTCCGCTAGTTCCGCCGCTAGCCCAGCTGTTCACCACGGTGACTAGCCGCTGTTCGCAACAAAAATCCCTCGCCGCGAACCGTGGTAATGGTTAAGCCAAGGCCTCGGCAATGTCCCCTCAATCGGTAGACCACCGCATCCACAGCGCGTGGTCCTGGCGCAGGTTGGTCAGGCCACAGACTTTGCTCAACTGCAGACCGGGTCACGATCTCGCCGGGCTTTGCTAGCAACGCTGCAGCAACCACTGCCTCGAAAGCAGTGAGTACAACGGTGTGGCTCCCACGATGCAGCACACGATGATCGTCTAACCAGAGTTCGGTGGCGGATTGTTCACTCATGGACTTCGCTAAGCGACGGACACGAGCCTGTAAGTCAGCTAGTCGATATGGGGCTCGAATCCAATCCTCGTCAAAGCAAAGATCTTCGGGCGGTTGACTGTTGCCCGATAGCACCAAGAGTCGAGGAATTCCGGCCCGGAGCAGTGATCGTCGTGCCAAGTCCTGCTCCGGCCATCGCAGCAGTTCAATGCCGTCAAAGCCTGGAAGGCTCTCGGGCTGTTGTGACTCCGGCAGTTGCGACTCCGGCAGTTCTGACTCCGGCTGGGTACTCACAGAAGGTCACAGTACGGAGCAGACCACACTCCAGGATTTCTTCAATGTTGCAACTCTGTGAACGAATCCAATTGCAGGGTTTAGGCCCGTTCCATGGTGGTGTCGTCTGCCTGATACGCCGACTCGGCATGCTCCGAGATATCGAGTCCCACGTTCTCTTGCTCTTCAGAAACTCGGAGACCGACAGTGGCCTTGAGTGCCAACAGGATCAGAGCGGTGACCACTGCCGAGTACACAATCGTCACCCCGTTCGCAATGGCTTGTTCGCCGAGGAGTCTGAACCCACCTCCGTAGAACAATCCACTCATATGCTCAGCACCGAAGTACTCGGCATCTGCGAACAGCCCAATCATGAGCGAACCAACTAGGCCACCGACAAAGTGAACTCCCACGACATCAAGTGCGTCGTCGTAGCCGGCCCGGAACTTCAAGTGGACGGCGAAACAGCACACCAGACCGGCAGCTAACCCAATGAAGATTGCCGACATAGACGAGACATAACCGCAGGCTGGCGTGATGGCTACTAGTCCCGCCACGATTCCCGATGCAGCCCCAAGGTTGGTGATGTGGCCATCCTTGATTCGTTCTGTAATTGCCCAAGCAAGCCCAGCCGCTGCTGCAGCTAGAAAGGTATTCATGAATGCTTGAACAGCTTGGCCATTGGCGCTCAAAGCTGAGCCCGCATTGAACCCAAACCAGCCGAACCACAAAATGCCAGTTCCAATCATGACCAGCGGCATGGAGTGCGGCGGATGGCCTTCTTTAGGCCAACCCTTGCGCTTGCCAAGAATCACCACGGCCACGAGCGCAGCGATGCCTGCGTTCACATGGATTGCCGTCCCGCCAGCGAAATCTAGCGAACCCCGAACGCCAAGCCACCCTCCGTAGACCCACTTGAACACCGGTGCAAAGACAAGCAGCATCCAGATCGGTGCGAACAATGCCCATGCAGCGAACTTCATTCTGTCGGCCACGGCACCCGAGATGAGCGCAGGTGTAATCACCGCAAACATGCCCAGAAAAATCACGGTGAGCAGGCTGCCTACGCCATCATCCGAAGCGATGTTGATGTTGTTCAGAAACGCTGCGTCAAACCCACCGAACCAACTGCCATCAAAGTTGCCTCCGGCTATTGAGTACCCGATGATGACCCACAGAATCGGTATCGTCAGCAGACACCAGAAGTTCATCATCAACATGTTCAACACGTTGCGACTGCGGTCCATACCCCCATAGAAAAACGCAAGCCCAGGTGTCATAAACAGCACCAAGGCCGAGGCGATCAATACCCATGCAATGTCACCGGAATTCATATTGTGCTCCCCTGTGGGTCGAAGATTCAGAGGGCTTCGCGGAAGCCTCTGACGTGCATGACACAGGTTTGAGGATCATTGTTTCTAGATTGTTTCTAGACAGTGGCAGCGCCATTACAAATACACTCGGCAACACTTGCTCACTCGCCGCAGCAGGGGTCTTGCAAGGCCAACTAGCCTAGCGAAATGTCTAATCGACCAGTTGTGCTTGTCCTCGGTGCCGGTTTCGGCGGAATCGGAGTGGTCTCAAAGCTCAAGAAGGCCCCCGTTGACGTCGTGTTGGTTGACCAGCACGACTACCACACATTTCGGCCGTTGCTGTATCAAGTTGCCACCGATGTTCTTGAGCCCACCACTGTTGGGTACCCGATCCGCTCCTTCGTGGACCGCCAAAAGAATCTGTCATTCACCAAAGCAACTGTCACGGGAGTTGACCTAGAGAATCAACTAGTGAGCTTCTCCGACTGGGAGCCGCAGCACTATGACTACCTAGTAGTCGCTCTGGGGGGAAAGGCAAACTTCCTCAACATCAGCGGGGCCGAAGAGCACTCCTTCCCCCTCTACACCCTCAATGACGCCGTGAAGCTCAGACAGCATGTGCTCACCAAGTTCGAAGCTGCCAATAAGTCCCATGAGCTAGTCGAGGCGGGCGCTCTTAATCTGGTCATCGTCGGCGGGGGGCCTACCGGAGTCGAGACTGCCGGTGCTATGGCAGAGCTGTACTACTCCTCGCTAGCGCGTGACTTTCCGGGACTACCCGTGGCCGATGCGAGCATCACCTTGGTGGAATACGGCGATCGGCTTCTCACCATGTTCGATCAAGGCTTGAGTGACTACACCAAAGAAGCCCTTGAGGAACGAGGTGTAACCGTGCGTCTGGGGGAATCAGTCACAGAGATCAAGGCTGATTCGGTCACCCTCAACTCGGGGCAGACCCTGGATGCTCACACAACAGTCTGGGGAGCGGGACTCTCTGCAGTTACCTTGGCGAGCAAGCTCTCAGATGACCTTCAACACGGCCGGGTTCCTACCGAGCCGATGCTTCACCTAGCTGGCCGGCC
>CANJEC010000104.1 GCA_947473395.1 Actinomycetota bacterium
GTTGGCTCCTATGGCTTTGGTCGCCTCGATATGGTCGAGAACCGTCGAGTCGGAATCAAAAGCCGTGAGACCTATGAGGCTCCGGCTGCTCTGGCACTGATGATGGCTCACGCCGATTTGGAAGCAATCACGCTGGAGCGTGACTTGCAGCGAGAGAAGATCCGTTTAGAGCACCGCTACGCCGAGATGGTCTACGACGGGCTGTGGTTCTCACCCTTGCGTTTGGCGCTTGATGCCTTCATTGATTCCTCTCAGGAGTTCGTCACTGGTGATGTTCGCCTGCGGCTAGAACCAAACCGCTGCGTGGTAGTTGGTCGCCGCGCACCCAAATCGCTCTACGACTATGGCCTTGCCACCTATGACTCCGCTGATCGCTTCCGTCACGCAGACTCCGAGGGCTTTGTGCGCCTATGGGGTCTTGGCGTTCAGACCTGGTCGGCAGTGCAAGGCCCTGGGTCGCAAAGCTGATGGCCGAGGAGCGCAAGCAACTCTGGCATGGGCGCTTTGACACCGGCCCGGCCGCTGAACTCGTGGCCTTCACACAGAGTCTGAGTTACGACCAACGGCTCATCTTTGATGATCTGCGTTGTTCAAAGGCCCATGTGCGTGGTCTTTATCGTGGTGGGCTGCTGACCGAGGAGGAACTCGGTCAAGTACTTGGCGCTCTCGATGCCGTAGAGATGGAGTTCCGCATGGGGCAGCTTGCCTTTGTGGAGTCTGACGAAGATATCCACACAGCCATTGAGCGCAGGGTTACAGAGATTGCTGGGCCTGCGGGAGCCAAGCTTCACACCGGTCGCTCGCGCAATGACCAAGTAGCCACTGCTTTTCGTAGTTACGTGAAGCGTGAACTCGCAGAGGTTGCGTCCCGAACACTCGACTTGGTTGAGGCCCTAGCGGCACGAGCAGATCAGGCTGGCACCAGCAAAGATGCTGCCTACCTTCCGGGGTATACGCACCTGCAACAGGCGCAGCCCGTATTGCTAGCTCATCATCTGATGGCGCATGCCTGGGCGCTCTTGCGTGACGTTGATCGAATCGCCGACGCACGAGTTCGACTCGATGTCTCGCCGCTAGGTGCGGGTGCGCTTGCAGGCAGTTCACTTCCTCTAGACCCTGCTGGCACGGCTGAAGATATGGGCTTTGCCCGCACCTTCAACAACTCAATGGATGCCACATCCGATCGAGACTTTGTAGCCGAGTCGCTCTTTGTGCTCACACTGCTGGGCGTGCATCTGTCGCGAATGGGCGAAGAGATCGTGCTGTGGACCACCGAGGAATTTGGCTTTGCTCGCCTTGACGATTCCTACGCAACAGGGTCATCGATGTTGCCCCAGAAAAAGAACCCGGACATTGCTGAACTCGCTCGAGGGAAAGCCGGTCGCCTGATCGGAGACCTCACGGGCTTCTTGGCAACGCTCAAGTCTTTGCCGCTGTCGTATAACCGAGACCTGCAAGAAGACAAAGAGCCGCTCTTCGATGCGCTCGATACGGTGCGTCTGGGCCTTGGCGCCATGACTGGCATGTACGCAACGCTTCAGTTCCGACTCGAGCGGATGGCTGAATCAGCAGATTCGCCCTATGCGGCCGCAACAGACTTGGCAGAGTTGTTGGTTCGCAACGGCCTGCCGTTTCGCGATGCCCATGCAGTGGTGGGTGCACTCGTGCGTACCTCGATTGACGACAAGGTCGACCTGAGCGAATTGGTGCAGGCCGAGCCGCTTCTTGGCGATGCCGGAGTTGCCTTGTTGCAGCCCGGTGTCTCGGTTCAGCAGCGAAGCACCCCAGGCGGTGCCGGTCCCGGCCCCGTTGCAATTCAGCGAGTGCAACTTGGTGAACAGATTCAAGCCGAACGCGCCCGCTGGTCTTTTGGTGAATAGCCAAACCCTGCTAGCTCAGGGCCATCCGGACATTGCCTCATCGCAGGATCCTGCGCAGTCTCGGCTTCGTATCGAACAGGCGATATGGCAGGACTCCGATCGCGATTCTGAGCGTGAGCGAATTCTTAGTCTGCTGAGCGAACACGGTGCAGGACTTGCTGATCGAACAACCCTGCCCGGCCATTTGACGGGTTCGGCGCTTGTTGTCAACCACGCTGGTACGCATGTGTTGTTGCTCTTTCATGCCAAGTTGCAGCGCTGGCTGCAGCCGGGTGGCCATGCCGACGGGGATCATGAGTTGGCAGCGGTTGCTCTTCGTGAAGCAACTGAAGAGACGGGAATTCAGGGCCTCGCAGTGCTCGTTCCTGCTGTTGATGTAGACATCCATCGGATTCCGGCACGTGGAGAGATGGACTCGCACTTGCACCTCGACTTGCGGTTTGTGGTGCTCGCCCCGGAAGGGGCTAGCCCGCACAAGAATCACGAGTCAGAAGAACTTCGCTGGGTCACCCCGCAAGAACTAGCCGAACTGACTGATGAACCGGGCCTCGTCCGATTATGTACGGCCGGCCTCATAGCACTCGAGCAGTACCGCAGAAGCTTCCGCGCACCAGCAAATCCAAACACGGTGCAGTAGTGGCACTCAGCTCAGGTCAGCTGGAGTGGTGCAGGACTCCATTCGGTTTACTTTCGCAAATCCGTTAATTGCCCGAGTAATTCCCTTTGTGCTGCTGCCCTTGGTCGATTCCAAGAAGCGAGCCTCGGGGTCTGTACGCAGGTTCTCCGCGTAGTCCTCGCGGTTGCCGATGTAGGTATCCCAATCGTTGAGCCACTCGGTGACTCCCTTGGCTACCTCGCTGGGTTGGGTAGGAGCGATTGGGCGAAGGTCTTGAACCATCTGACGAAGGATGGTGTTTGAGGTCTCTACATTGCCTGCTCGCTCCTCTGGAGTTGAAGCCAGATTGGCAAGAGGGAGTTTCTCAATCTCGGCTACAGATGCCGCGCAAATCTTCTCGGCTTGAGTGGGAAAGGTGGCGTCAGCGAGTTCGTCGATCATCAGCCCTGGATCGTAGAAAAATATTAAGTAGACCCAACCGCCCATGAGAGCGAGGATGGCAAACAGCGTAATGAAATAGGTGAACCGCCGGCGCTTAGGGGGCGCTTGTTGGTCATCGGGTTCAGCGCCGACTGGTGGCGGGTTGCTTGAAGTGTTGGGGGTTTCCATGTGGCAGGTATCTTGTCACTGCGTCTTGGACAGGGTGGTATCGCGGCCGCCTAATCTCTTGGGCTGACTCGAGTCGTGGTCGGAGAAGAGGGCTTTCCCTCACCCGCCACAGTGGTGGTTGAGGCTCCGGGAATCGTCGATGTTGTTGTCGTCGTGGTTGTAGGCGGTGCAATTGATTCAATCCAGACTGAGGAGCCCGCGCGCAGCTTGGACCCTGGTCGCGGACTTTGAGCGGTGACCGAACCTGCAGCCTCAGAGGCCGAAAAGACCGTCACGTTCTCGGAGCTCAGCCCAAGTTTCTCGAGTGCGCTCTTAGCAGCCGACAAAGACATTCCCTCTAGGTCTGGCACCTCTACATAAGAATTCGCAGGTACTGGCGCCAGAACTGCTGCGTTGGGAGCGGCAACGGTGGTGGTCGTGACCTCTGGGGGTACCGGTGCAATCAGGGGGAGTTCCGGCGTGTCGGCCAGAGCACCTTTCATGAAGCTGGCCCAAATTCTGGCCGGATAGGTTCCGCCAAAAACAGTGATGCGAGTATTTGGACTGGTCATCGGTACCAAGGAGCGTTGCCCCGACGGGTTGGCCCGTGGTTCTGCGAATCCCACCCAGACTGCCGTCGCGAGTTGTGGCACATACCCACAGAACCAAGCGTCGGTGTTGTTCTGCGCTGATCCGGTTTTGCCTGCTGCTTCTCTGCCGATATTTGCCGAGGTTCCAGTCCCGCCGGTAATCACGCCCTGCAACGCGGTTGAGACTTGGGCGGCAACCGCTGGCTCAATCGCCTTGGATTGTGAATGAGCATGCTGGTAGATAACCGAACCGTCAGGGCCGGTGATCTTTGTAACCACCGTTGGAGGCACGCGTACCCCAGCGTTTGCAAAGGTGGCGTAGACATCGGCCATATCTTCAACGGTGGTGTTGTTCGGCCCGAGCACCATTGCTGGCGTGGCAACAAGTTTGGTGGACACAATGCCAAGCTTCTTGGCCATCTCGTTGGCCTTCTCTGGCCCGACTGCTGGGTCCTGAATAACATTTGCAAAGCAGGTGTTCGAGGACACCACGGTGCAGTCACGCATCGTGCCTGATCCCAACCCGGCTCCGCCCTTCACGCTCCAGACACCACCGGGGATGTTGAATCTGGCGCTACCAGGCGAATCGAATTGCTTGCTCGGCGATACTCCGGCATCGAGCGCAGTTGCCATCACGATGGGCTTAAAAGTGGACCCTGTCTGACGTCCTGAACCCATTGCAAGGTTCGACTGCCGGTAGGAGTGCGTTCCGAAGTAGTTGTACCCACCCACCATGGCTCGGACAAAGCCTGTTCCTGGCTCAATCGAGACCAATGCCGCATCGGGAATCTTTGGGTCTACTCCCTGACCAGGAAGCACCTCGGCGATCGAGGTTTCTGCCTGATTCTGCAAGTTGAGGTCAATCGTGGTGGTAATGCTGAGTCCGCCTCGAAGGAGCGCCTCTCTTCGGGCTCCAGGCGTTTTACCAAGTGCGTCGGAGTCGTTGAGTAACCAGTCCTTGACTGCATCCACAAAGTGCGGTGCGGCGTACGCAGCCTGCTCAGTCTGAGCCTGCAGTTCTGCTAACTCAACTGGAGTAGCGACTGCAGCTTCATATTGGGTATCGGTGATGTACTGCTGATCTCGCATGCGCTTGAGCACTAGGTTCCGCCGCTTGAGCGCGCTGTCTGGGTCCGTGCGAGGATTGTTCCGCGACGGTGCTTGGATGATCCCGGCGAGCATGGCTGCTTGATCAACCCGAAGCTGCTCCACGGGTATGCCGAAGTAACTCTGAGATGCGGCCTGCACTCCGTAGGCTCCGTTGCCTAGGTAAATGGTGTTGAGGTACAACTCAAGAATCAGTTCTTTGGAATAGTTCCGCTCTAGGGCCAACGCCAAGCTGGCTTCTTCAAGTTTGCGACCCAAGGTCTGTTCTGGAGTCAGGATGGCTAGCTTGACGTACTGCTGAGTGATGGTTGACCCACCCTGGGATACCTCACCAGAGGCTGCGTTCGAGCTGGCTGCTCTGGCCACGGCTCGTGGGTCAACACCTTTGTGTTCCCAGAACCTTGCGTCCTCAATTGCAACAACCGCATCTTGCAAAACGCTAGGGATGCGCTCAAGGGGAACCGAGGAGCGGTTCTCTTCTCGAAGCGTGGTGATGAGCGTTCCGTGCATGTCGTAAATGGCAGAAGGCTCTGCATTGACTGGCAGCAGCACGGGCGCTGCTGAACGTGCCGATGAGCAGGCAGAGGCAGCGACTGCAATGACCGTCAGCATCAGAATAAATGGCCGTGAGAAACGCACTGCACCATTGTTGTGGCAGTTCAGTGCGAAGCGGTGGCATTGGCCCTTGATTGGCAGAGGGAATCCTCAGAATGGGGGAGTCCCTGACCCTGCGGGGAGCCGAGTACGATTCGGCCCTGTTGTGGTGCCACGGCATTGTCCGTGTCCCGATCGTTGGAGGTTGCTAGCTATGCCCACGGGAGCTGAACTGCTCGAGGAACTCCAGCTTCGGGGTTTGCTGCAGGATTCCACTGATGCTGACGCGCTTGCGAAGCGACTCGATGAGGGCCCGGTTGGTCTCTACTGCGGGTTTGACCCAACCGCTGACTCCCTCCACATTGGAAACCTGCAATCCATCATGCTGCTCCGGCGCTTTCAGCTTGCGGGGCACCGCCCCATCGCTCTAGTCGGGGGAGCCACCGGAATGATCGGAGATCCATCTGGTCGAAGCGATGAGCGACAGTTCCTCGATACAGCGGTGCTTGATGCCAACCGTGCTTCTATCGGGGCTCAACTCACCCAATTGTTGGACTTTGAGCCGGGAGACTCCTGCGCCCGTCTCGTTGACAATCGAGATTGGACGGAGCGCCTCTCAGTGCTCGACTTCCTTCGAGATGTCGGCAAGTACGCAACGATCAACACGATGTTGGCCAAAGAGTCGGTCAAGACCCGGTTGCAGCGGGAGTCAGGTATCTCGTTCACCGAGTTCTCTTACATGCTGTTACAGGCAAATGACTTCTTAGAACTGCATTCCCATCATGATTGTGACCTGCAGGTGGCCGGCTCAGACCAGTGGGGCAATATCACTGCTGGGGTCGACCTAGTTCGCCGTAGGACGGGGGATTCGGTGCACGGCCTAACAGCGCCGCTCATTGTCCGCGCGGACGGAACCAAATTTGGCAAGAGCGAGGGTGAGAACCTGTGGCTGTCTGCGGAGCGGACGAGTCCCTTCCGGCTGTATCAGTACCTGCTCAATCTGCCAGATGGCGATGTCGAGCAACTACTGCTGCGTCTGACCTTGTTGCCCGTGAACGAGTGCCAAGAGATCGCAGCCGAGCATGCCTCGGCACCAGGAGAGCGGCAGGGTCAACGACGATTGGCACGCGAACTCTGCAGTTTGTTGCATGGTCCCTCTGTTATCGGCCCGATTGAGTCTGCTTCGGCTGTGCTCTTTGGCGCACCAATAGCGCAGGCTTCTGAGGAGGCCCTGGTGCTCCTGAGTGCTGAGCTTCCCTCAACTCAGGTACGAACAACGGACCTGCTCGGTGCTGACCCACTGGATCTGCTGGTCAGCGTTGGCCTCGCAAAATCCAAGGGTGAGATTCGTCGAAACCCTGCCGGCTACTACGTGAATCAGGTCTCCTTGCAGGCTCGAAGCGAAGACGATCTTGACGCGATGCAGGGTTCGGACGCACTTCACGCTAAGTTCATCTTGTTGCAGAGAGGAAAGAACGCATACCACTTGTTGGTTGCGGACTGACTCACTCTCTTACGGTTCAAGGCGCTCCTTTCGGGGAGTGTCGGGCGTCACTCGGTCACGAGTTGACAACCTGGACCATAGGGAGTAAGTTCTCATCTCGCCCCATACGGCTGGAAACAGCCGCTGGGAGCAACTATCGGAACCCCTAGCCATCGAGCTATGTTCCGGCTGCAGTCTCCCATTTGGGAGATCGGCGCTTCTTGA
>CANJEC010000105.1 GCA_947473395.1 Actinomycetota bacterium
GCAATTGCAATCTGTACTGGGTGCAGCGACCACGCTCCCACGCAGCCCAGCAAATACGCGTTGCGGAATTGATCCTCGCAGGCAAGCACATCTTTGATGTCACCAAAAGGCCCGTAATAGGGAAGGATCCCATTCGCTGCGCAGGCATCAACCATGCGCGCAATAGTGTAATGCCACAGGTCCTGCTGATAGGTGGTGCGAGGGCCTTCATCTGCATGCGGGTCTTCACGCACCAAATAACCCGGGTGACCGCCACCCACTCTGGTGGTTTTCATTCGACGATTCGCAGCCAGGTCCGCCGGCCCAAGCGACAGCCCCTGCATGCGTGGCGAAGCCGCGCAGATCTCTTCGACGTTCGCCACTCCACGTGCTGTCTCCAAAATTGCATGAACCATCAGCGGCTTCTTGAGGCCAGCCTTCGCTTCGAGCTGTGCCAAGAGGCGATCCACATAATGGATGTCTTCGGGCCCTTCGACTTTGGGAATCATGATGACGTCAAGCTTGTCCCCCACTTCACCAACAAGTACCTCAAGGTCATCAAGTACCCACGGCGAATCCAAGCTGTTCACTCTGGTCCAAAGCTGCGTGTCCCCCATCGGGACAGTTTTCGCCACACGAACAAGGCCCTCTCGGGCCGCCTCTTTGGCGTCCATAGGTATTGCGTCTTCCAAGTTGCCCAGCAGGACATCCACCGTGGGTGCAATCTCTGGGAGTTTTGCCGTGACCTTTTCTAGGTGAGGCGGGAAGAAATGAATCATGCGAGATGGACGAAAGGGGATCTCTCTGAGTGGCTCGGGGGCACCAGCGGCCAGCGGCTTGAAGAAGTCTTTGGGATTACGCATGGGTATCTCCTAGGAAGCGAATAGCCAACATGGCTGAGCAGGACAGTCTGACGTTACGGACCGATAGCTAGGGTGAGCAATTCGCTGGCATCCGAGAGACTGTACGGGTTTAGCTATCGAATCCAAGCCCCAGAGCATCTAGGGTTCGCAGCCAAGCACCCCGCCGACCTTGTTGAGCATCGGCTCGGGCAATTGCCCTGCGCGTGTACTGGATACCCGCAGTGCGAATTGGCTCTGGCGGAAACGGCAACATCTTCTTGCGCACCATGTCAAGCTGCAGCAGTTCCGATTGGGGTTGATACAACAAGTCAAGACACACACGAGCGCCAAATCTGGTGGCACCTACCCCTAGGCCGGTATAGCCAACAGCGTAGGCAACTCGACCGTCTAGGGCAGTACCAAAGCCCACCGAAAACCGTGTTGAGGTATCAATCACTCCCCCCCAACGATGACTGAACTGCAAACCCTCTAGCTGCGGAAATGTCTGAAAGAACTGTTCGGCCAACAGTTGATGCGACTCAGGGCGTTGCTCAAGCTTTGGATGCACTTTGCCCCAGTTGTAGAACACAGCGTCATAGCCGCCCCACAGAATTCGGTTGTCTTGAGTAAGGCGGTAGTAATGGAATTGATTGGACGTATCAGCCACACCTTGGCGGCCCTTCCACCCAACCGAGTCCAACTGCTGCGAACTCAATGGTTCGGTGGCAAGGACATAGTCGTACACCGGTACCACACGCCGATTGATGGCCCGTAACGGGCTTTGGAATGCCCCCGTGCCGAGCACCACGGCATTCGCTCGAATTTCTCCGCCAAGACTGCCTGTGCTCTGAGTGCGCAGCAAAACTCCTGCTCCACTTCGCATCATGGACACCATGGTGGTGTTATCGAAAATGCGCACACCCAAGCCTCGGCAAGCAGCGGCAAGTCCCCAAGCCAGACGAGCTGGGTCTACTAGGCCCTCACCTGAGTCAACTTGGGCCGCAGCAAGATAGGTCGGCGAGTGCACCTCGGCTTGAGCTTGTTCAGCATCAAGAAATTCAGCCTGCTCGCCATACTCCTTGAGTAGGTCAACAAACTCAGCAACACCACTCACCTCCCATTCGGCATCGGCCACAATCAGGTTGCCAGTCACCTCGAGAGCAGCGTCAATCTGGTATGTCTGCAAGCTGGCTACTAGGCCATCAAAATTCTCTTGACCGAGCCGCACGAGTTCCCTGACCTGTTTCGGAAACCGAGCCACGCCGTTGGCTAGCCCATGAGTCAACGTGGCCGATAAGAACCCGCCGTTCCTAGACGAAGCCTGCTCACCGATTCTTGCGGAATCGATCAGGATGACTTCCAGGGATGGGTCTTGCTCTTTGGCCTGCAAGGCCGCCCAGAGCCCGGTAAACCCGCCACCAACCACAACAAGATCGGCCTGAACACTGCCGCCGAGAGACTCATTCTCTGCGGGTCGGTCTGCGCTATCGAGCCACAGGACTGATCCCTGTGAGTGCTGCAATGCTTTCCGGGCGCGTTCCTTCTCAATGTCCATCAGTTCGAGCAGCCTAAACTCATCTGATGCGTGCTGTGATGTGTCGAGAGCTAGGCGAGCCCGAATCCCTTGTTGTGGAACAGATCCCAACTTCGCCATGTTCGCCCAATCAGGTCAGAGTGCATATCTGGGCTAGTGGGCTGAATTATGTGGACGCACTGTTCGTGCAAGGCAAATACCAGATTCGGCCTCAGTTGCCATTCATCCCAGGATCTGAGATTGCTGGCGAGATTACCGAGATCGGCGAGCAGGTACAGGGCTTCAATGTCGGCGACAGGGTGTTTGCATCCATTGGACTCGGCGGATTTGCCGATGAAGCAATCTTGAGCCCTTCGCAGATCGTTCCCATTCCTGAACGTCTGAGCTTTGCCCAAGCAGCGACGATGACACAGAGCTATGCAACGGCCTGGTACTCACTCACTCAACGAACTCATATTCAGCCCGAAGAATGGGTGGTGGTGCTCGGAGCGGCTGGCGGAGTCGGCCTGGCAATGATTGATGTTGCGAGGGCTCATGGAGCCAAGGTCATCGCCGTAGCATCGACAAGCGAGAAGCTTCGCCTCTGTATTGAGCGTGGAGCGCACGGGGTCATTGATTCCTCGACTGAGGACCTAAAGACGCAGGTTCGCGAGTTGACTGGAGGCGGGGCCGATATTGTGGTTGACCCAGTGGGCGGCTCACTTGCAGAGTCTGCGTTGCGTGCCCTCGGGAACAACGGCCGATACCTGGTGATCGGGTTTGCCTCGGGAGTAATTCCCTCGCTTCCTGCCAATCAAATTCTGCTCCGCAACCGTCAGGTCATCGGCGTTGACTGGGGCGCTTGGGCCATGGCAAACCCTGCAGAAAACGCCACGCTCCTTGGCGAGGTCATAGCGGCAATAGAAGAAGGGGCGATTACCCCAATCGAGCCGCAGTCCTATGCGCTCGCCGAGGCAGGCATCGCACTTCGAGACCTGCTTGATCGCCGACTCGTCGGCAAGGCCTGCCTGAGTTCATAGCCAAGGACTTCGTTTCGGGGTGTTCCTTAGGAGGCTGGCGGCTGAGACCCAAGAGCCGTTACGAGTGTCCCAAACTGATCAATTGGAACCTCGCCAGAGGCACGCTGGGTGACTTTGCCTGCCGAGTCCATCATCACAAAGTAGGGAAACCCGGGCAGACCATATGCCTGAGCGGCACTTCCCGCTGGATCGTCGAGCATCACCTTGGGAGTAAAGCCCTCTTTGATAACCCACTTTGAAGGTGGATAATTGGCTTGATCTCGCTTGACCGAGGTGCTGACAGCATAGAAGTCAACGTTTTCTGGCTGATTGCCCTCGTCGATCCATTTCTGGATGAGCGGGACCTCTACTTGGCAATGCGGGCACCAGTGCGCAACAAAGATCACTACCTTGGCGCGACCATCAGCAGGATCGATCTTTACGGGACTGCCATCGAAACTGAACCCCTCAAGCACTGGCGGCGTTTGCCCAACGGCCGGATCCTCGGCTGGCGGAGCCACCATGGAACTCGTTTGTGGGTAAGCGGCTAGCGGTTCACCAATGACGGTGACCGAGGCTTGTTCCTGCTTTGCGTTCTGTGCAGCCTGCGCACCCGTGTCATTCTCGATCGCTGCCGTGTCTGCGTTGTTCTCACTACGCGTAACAAAGAACGCTACGGCGCCAAGGACAAGCACCACCGCTACGGTGGCGCCCACAATGATCAGGCCAGTTTTTGGCCGGTTGCCCGTGGTTCGATTTGTAAGATTTGAGTAGGGGTCTGCACCCTCATGCTTCTGTTCGTTCATACGTCCTCATTTTCACTTTTTGGTTCAGTGCTATCAAGCCCTGATTGGTTTTGTGCAGGTTGTTCGGGGTTGCATGCCAGCAAGGCCAGCACAGCTATGAGAGCAAATCCGATACCGGCCATCGCAGGAATCGAGAGGAAGTGGAATTTCCAAACCCACACAGTTGAGCACGGAACATCTCCGGTGCAGGAGAATGTGACAGTGGAGGGAAACCGTTCCACCAGATAATGGTAAATCGAGATGCCGAGACCAATAAGTACAAGCGGCACCGAATACCACTTCACCAGCACATCACGCCTAAGCGCTGCGATTCCTAAAATGAGCACCTGGGGGTACATGGCTATGCGCTGATACCAGCACAGTATGCATGGCGGAAACTTGGCAACTTCGGACAGATACAGGCTTCCCAGCGTGCATGTAAGTGCCACAAGAAATGCCAGTGGCAGTGCGACTTGGCCGATTCCCGCGCGCAGCGGCTGCAGCGATGCCGGCAACGCGGGTCGTCTACTTGCAGTTCGCGAGCCATGGATAACTGCGACAACAGAGAACACCAAGCAGACCAGCAAAAATCCGATGCCGAGAACTGCAAGCATCGCTAAAAACAAAGTGACGGTATCTACGTCCATGGCTGCATTGACTGTACCTGTGGCACTGAGACCCACAACAACTCATTGGGAGTTGTCTGAGCAGTTTCTTGGAAAGTTCTAAGTCGACTAAACTGCACGAATGTCTTTGTATCAAACTGATCTTGCCGCCCTTGATGGAACCCCCGGAGTACTAGCCGGCCTAGACGGAAAGGTCACACTTCTCGTCAATGTGGCCTCGAAATGCGGCCTGACCCCGCAGTACACACAGCTTGAAGAACTACAGGTTGCCTATAGCGATCAAGGGTTTAGCGTGTTGGGCGTTCCGTGCAATCAGTTCATGGAACAAGAACCTGGCACTGCTGAAGAGATTCAGACCTTTTGCTCCACCGAGTACGGCGTGACCTTTCCCCTGACCGAGAAGATCGAAGTAAACGGCGATGAGCGTCACCCGCTCTACACCGAACTCACCCAAGTAGCCGACGCTGAGGGTCGCGACGGCGACATCCAGTGGAACTTTGAGAAGTTCCTGATTGCCTCCGATGGCGAAGTGATTGCAAGGTTTGCGCCTCAGGTTGAGCCCAACGACCCACGGATTGTCTCAGCGATCGCGTCAGCGCTCGCATAACGCTGAGTTGAGCCCAGCTCAACGGAGCTGGGCTCGTCTCAGCTCATCATCAGGTCAGCTCATCATCAGGTCAGCTCATCATCAGGACTGTGCGTAGGCCCCTGCCGGCTTCTAAGTCTGCAAGGGCCTCGTTCACTTCTTCGAGCGGGCGACGAGCAGTCACCATGGCATCAAGATCAAGCTTGCCAGCACGCCACAGGGCAACAAGGCGCGGAATGTCACGCGGTCCCCAGCAGGACCCCAGGAGCGATCCCACCAATTTCTTCTCCGAGAACATCGCCATGACTGGGCTAAACGCAACGGTTTGATCAACTGGAGCTGCGCCTACCATCACTGTGGTGCCGCCGCTGCGAACTGCTGCGATGCCCACCTCGACGAGTGCCGCCGAGCCGACAGCTTCAAAGGCAACATCTGCACCAACCCCGGTCAGACCCATGGTGACCGAAACAACATCTTGCTCGGTGGGGTCAATGACGTGCGTTGCTCCGAACCGCATGGCTTGCTCCCGCCGAGACTCCGAGGGATCAGAGACAATGATCTGCGCCGCACCGGCAATTGCCGCACCCTGAACAATGCAGATTCCAACGCCCCCAGCGCCAAGCACCAGCACCGAATCCCCAGGGTCAATATCGGCAGTGTTGATAGCCGCGCCAACGCCGGTTTGCACGGCGCAGCCGATCACGCAGGCCACGTCAAGGGGTAGGTCCTTGTCAATGCGAATAGCACCGTTTGCATGGACCACGATTTCATCTGCCCATGCGGCTACGCCAAGGCCGTGAAACACCGTCTCGCCGTTACGAGAGAGACGAGATGTGCCATCGGGCAACATTGAGGTCGCAATGACCATGGAGCTTGCGCAAACGCTCTGCAAACCCTTGATGCAGTAGGCACAGGTACCGCAGGCTGCATTCGGAGTCAGGATGACGTGATCCCCCACTTGTAGCGAGGTGACTCCTTCGCCGAGTTCCAAAACAATTCCAGCAGCCTCATGACCAAGCACCGTTGGCCCCATTGCTGGGAAGGTGCCCGAGATCACGCTTAAGTCTGAATGACACACCCCGCACGCAACTACTTGAACTCGCACCTCGCCGGCACGCGGTGCATCAAGTTGCACATCCTCAACTACCTCGAGCGGACTACCCACCTGGGTGAATAAAGCTGCACGCATCAGATTGCTCCTGGGCTCATGGGAAAGGTAATCGGGACCCTACAGGCTCGAGCCGAACCTATTTGCGGCGGCCATCTCTTGCTCGCAGGATGCCCTTTCGAGCCTCTTCAAAAATCAGCAGCAACAGCGGGGTGACCAGCACCCAACCCCACTGCTCCAGGCTCAGCGGAACGGTCTCAAACACTCCCTGCAAGAAGGGCAGTTGCACCACCATGATCTGCATGGCTACTACTCCAGCGAGTGCATAGAGCAAGGGCCGATTCGACAAGCTATAGCGAGAGAACACTGTGTCGTGTCCGGTGCGCACACAGAACGAATTCACCAGTTGAAAAAAGACGAACGTGGTGAAGGCCATCGTCATCGCCTGCTCAACGTCACTGCCCATGAAGCGGATATAGATTCCGAGTGTTCCGATAGTGATAACTACC
>CANJEC010000106.1 GCA_947473395.1 Actinomycetota bacterium
CTCGGCTTGGTCTTTTGCTCCAGGCAATTGAACAGAGATGGTGTTTCCCTGACGTGACACCTCAGGCTCGGCAACACCAAGGGCATCTACTCGCTTGCGGATGATTTCAATGGCCTGCTCAAACTGCTCGTCC
Organism: Actinomycetota bacterium; assembly: GCA_947473395.1. GTDB lineage: Bacteria > Actinomycetota > Acidimicrobiia > Acidimicrobiales > Microtrichaceae > IMCC26207. The sequence continues at coordinate 134 of CANJEC010000106.1, forward strand.
GAGACGTTATTAATGACCTTGCCCTTCTCCACGGGTTGCAGATTGACGGAGATACCGCCTTGCAGGTCAAGGCCTAGCTTGGGACTCTTGCCCATCAAGATGGTGGCAAAGAGCAATCCGTAGACCACGAGCATCGTGGCCACCATGATTCGAACTGGGTGCTGTCGCATTGACTTCCTTCGAGAGATCTAAGGTTCTGTGAGGTTGCCACAAGGGCAGCGGTAGGGAGAACCGCAGAGTTTGTGAACCCTAGGTGACCCCTTGCTACGCCCTGCGCCCCTCAGAAGAACAGTAAATGTACTTCTTCGTTCCCTACTTCTTGTTGATCTGCTGCGAGGAAGCCTGAGAATCAACTTCTGTAGGTTCTGAATCTTCAGAGTTTTCGGTGACCTCGGCGATCTCGGCTTCCTGAGGGGCTGCGCCGCCTAGGGCACCAGCGAGCAAGCCCTTGCGGCTACGCGAGGCCCCTTTGGAACTTGTTTTACCTTTTTCAGCTGCAGCGGGTTCGGCCAAGCTCTTCGCAACACCCGACTTTGCGATGCGAATCACGACATCGACGTCAATCTCTATGTGATACAGGTCATCCTCGACACAGGTGATCGTCCCGATGATTCCACCAGTAGTAATGACCTCATCACCGACATCGAGCTTGGATAACAGTGCCGCCTGCTTCTGCCGCTGTTTCCGCTGCGGCATGATCGTCATGTAGAGGATCGCGCCCATAGGGATCAGGATGATGAGGAGACCAGTAATACTACCGCCGCCCTTTTTTTCTTGAGCGAGGATAGTCAGGAGGAAAGTAATCACAGTGGGGCCAGTCTATGCCGTTGACTCAGCAGATCAGTACTCGCTCAGTATCTAGGCCAGAACTCGCTCAGCCTCGAGGAACGCCTACTCCCCTAACCCGGGCCCCATTGTCGACCACACAGGGGTGACTTGAGAACGGAACTCTTCTAGCTTCCCATTCGCAATAGCCCTGCGGATTTGGTCCACAAAGCCTAAAATCCAGGTCAGGTTGTGAATAGTGCAGAGCGTGTGAGCAGTGGTCTCGCCAAGGCAACTCAGGTGGCGGAGTAGGCCTCGAGAATAATTAGCGCAAGTGGCGCAGGGGCAGTTGGGGTCAACCGGGTCCTCGCTTCTGGCAAACTCGGCTCGCTTGATGTTCAGTCGACCACTGTCTGTGAGCAGCGTCCCATGACGTGCAAGGCGGGTAGGTAAGACGCAATCAAACATGTCCACTCCGAGCGAGACTGCTTCAAGAATCGACAGCGGATCCCCCACGCCCATCAAGTAGCGCGGTTGGTCAACAGGAAGCTCAGCGAGTGCCGACTGCAATGCAGGCAACATTCGCTCTCTGGTCTCTCCAACTGACAGTCCGCCCACAGCGTAAGCATCGAAATCAAGCTCTACCGTTCGCTGCGCAGACTCGCGACGCAACATGATGTTGTCTCCGCCTTGCACGATGCCTAGCAATGCTTGGTCATGGGTACGACGATGTGCGAGACGTGCGCGAGCAGCCCACGCAGCAGTGGTCTCTACTGCATCGCGAAGAACTGACTCCGAGGAGGGAAGCGGCGCACAGACGTCGAGCACCATCTGCATGTCAGCCCCGAGCAACTCCTGAGTCTTGACGGCCCCTTCTGGTGTGAGCATGTAGCTCGTCCCGTCATAGGTGGACTTGAACCTTGCCCCCTCAGCGGTCACCTTCGGGCCAAGGGAAAACACCTGATAGCCGCCAGAGTCGGTCAGCATATGCCCCGTGAACCCGCTGAAGCGGTGCAGTCCTCCAAGGGCGGCCACTGTCTCTGCCCCGGGTCTGAGCATGAGGTGATAGGTATTTGCAAGCAGGATCTCGGCTCGGCTGCCCTCAGCCGTTCGCAGGCCAGCGAGTTCATGAGTACTCAAGGAGCGGATGGCACCCCGAGTGCCGACGGGCATAAACACTGGGGTTGCAAACGAGCCTCGAGCAGTGCTCACTACACCGGTTCGGGCCAGACCATCTGTTGCTGTGATCTCAAGCTTGAGCTTCATGGTCACCCTTTTGGCTCGGACCTCGTTGCAGCAACATGGCATCTCCGAAGGACAAGAATCGGTACTGACGTTGCAGAGCAGTGCTGTAGAGATCTCGCCACCGTGGACCGATAAAAGCCTGAATCATTGCGAGCAAGGATGAGCGGGGCAGATGAAAGTTGGTCATCAAGACGTCCACGACTGCGAACTGAAAACCGGGGGTAATAAAGAGTCGCGTTCTGCCGTGTAGCTCAGAACTCGCAGCGGCTGATTCAAGGGCTCGAACAGTAGTTGTGCCCACTGCGACCACACGCCGACCTGTGGCCTGAGCAGTTTTTACCTCGTCCCAGGTCTCGGCTGGTACCTGATACCACTCGGAGTGAATCTGGTGATCCTCCAAGTTTTCGGCTGTCACTGGGCGAAAGGTATCGAGGCCAACAACGAGTTCCACAGTCTTGATCTGCACGCCCTTTCCGGTAATTTTTGCCAAAAGATCGGCAGTGATGTGCAGGCCCGCAGTCGGCGCAGCAGCGGAAGCCGGGCGCTGCGAAAAGACCGTCTGATAGCGCTCTTGATCGCTGAGCCGCTCATGGATGTAAGGGGGCAAGGGGGCCTCGCCCGAGAGTTCGAGTTCTTGCAGCAAGTTTCCCTGATGGATCGGGCGGACTTTTCTTTGGCCCTGCCCAAGATCCTCACCGATTTCAAATCTCAGTGATCCACGGGCGGCTGCAACCTGCTCCCCGACGCGCATCTTGCGAGATGGCCGACAGAGCGCCTCCCACCATCCCCCATCATCATCTTCAAGTGGCTCTAACAGGAGCACCTCGCCAGCACCGCCGCCGGAGCGCAGCACAGCCACCCGCGCTGGCAGCACTCTGGTCTCATTCAGAATCAGCAGATCACTTGGCAACAGAAAATCGGCGAGATCTGCCACGAGTGCATCTTGAGGCTGAGCCTGAGGGCCCAGGTCAACGAGGAGTTTTGCCGAGTCGCGGGGAGCAACTGGGGTTTGCGCAATTGCAGCCTCGGGTAGGTCGTAGTTCAGGTCCTCGGTGCGCATACGAATAACAGACGCCCGATTAGAAGCCCATCGATTTACCGATGATCTCTTTCATAATCTCGGTGGTTCCGCCATAGATCGAGGTCACTCGAGCGTCGGTGTAGGCACGGCCAACCGCATATTCGTTCATGTAGCCGTAGCCCCCGTGTAGCTGCACGCAGATATCAGCCACCTTCTTTTGGAGTTCCGTACACCACCATTTCGACATTGCTGCTTCTTCTGCAGTGAGCGTCCCCTCGTTCAGAGCAAGCACGCTCTTATCGATAAAGCTCTCTGCGATAGTGATCTCTGTTTGCATTTCGGCCAGCTTGAAACGACTGTTCTGAAAGCTGCCGATCTTTTGGCCAAATGCGGTGCGCTCGTTGCAGTACTCGATGGTCCAATTCAGAATTGCTCGCGCATGTGCAACGCCGGCCATCGCTATCGAGAGTCGCTCCTGTGGCAGATTCTTGACTAGCAGCTTGAACCCTTGGCCCTCATCACCAATCCGGTTTTCTACAGGTACACGAACGTCACTGAAGAACAACTCCGCCGTGTCCTGAGAGTGCATGCCGAGTTTGTCTAGGTTGCGTCCTCGAACAAATCCCTCCATGCCGGCCTCGACGACAATCAGGGACATGCCAGCGTGCCGCTGAGTTGGGTCGGTCTTGCAGGCAACAATGACTAGATCCGACAAGATCCCGTTCGTAATAAAGGTTTTTGATCCGTTCAGAATGTAGGTGTCGCCATCTCGAAGTGCAGTGGTGCTCATTGAAGCCAAATCAGAGCCAATGCCAGGCTCTGTCATGGCAACTGCTGTGATCAGTTCTCCCGAGGCAATTCCTGGTAGCCACCGGGCCTGCTGTTCTTCATTGCAATAATCCAAGAAGTAGGGCAGGCACACATCGCTATGGAGGGTCATCCCCAAGCCTGCCGGGTAGACATCGGCTGCACAGATTTCTTCGGCAATGATCAAGTTGTAGCGAAAGTCCTCGACTCCCGCTCCACCGAATTGCTCTGGAACGGACATTGCCAAAAACCCGGAGGCACCGGCTTTTGCAAAGACCTCACGGTCGATCACTCCGGCGGCTTCCCACTTCTCACGATGCGGAACTAGTTCACGTTCCAAGAAGGTACGAAAGGCTTCGCGGAACATCTCGTGTTCTTCTTCGAATAGTGAACGCTCCATTTGGGAACTCCTTGAATTGGGTGGGGGTCAGTAAAAATGCCGGGAAAACAGAAATGTGCTGTTAGTAGCAAAGCACGAGATGAAGAAAAGAAGAAGTTGAGACTAGGGCCGCTATGTAATCCGCACGGGTCTGCGAACTCATTCAAAGAGAGAAAGGTCGGTTCCTTCTTGTGTCGCAGCCGGGGGGACTAAGCCCAGATGCCTCCAAGCAGCCGTGGTTGCCATTCTGCCGCGAGGCGTTCGCAACATGAGTCCTTGTTGAATCAAGAACGGCTCATACACATCTTCAACCGTCTCGGTAGGCTCCGATACTGCAATGGCTAAGGTCGATAGCCCAATCGGTCCGCCCCCGAAGCGTTGACACAGAGCGGAGAGGATCGAGCGGTCCAATTTGTCCAGACCGAGGGAATCAATACCGAAAATCTCTAGACCTTGTTGGGCAGCGGCTGCATTAATGCGGCCGTCTCCCTCGACCTCGGCCACGTCTCTGACGCGACGCAGCAAGCGATTCGCAATGCGAGGAGTTCCGCGAGAGCGACGGGCGATCTCGACTGCACCTTCTGAATCGATCTCTACTTCAAGAATCGCCGCGGCACGTTGCACAATGGCTTGCAAGTCATGCGGCTCGTAATAATCCAATCTAGCCACAAGCCCAAAACGATCTCGGAGCGGACCAGTAATGAGACCCGTTCGGGTGGTAGCACCAACCAGGCAGAAGTTCGGAAGATCAAGTCGAATGGACCGAGCTGCCGGACCCTTGCCAAGCACGATGTCCAGTTGGAAATCCTCCATCGCGGGATAGAGCACTTCCTCGATCGAGCGCGAGAGACGATGGATCTCGTCGATAAAGAGCACGTCTCCCTCTCCGAGTTTCGTCAGAATCGCTGCAAGGTCTCCGGGGCGTTCGAGTGCTGGGCCAGAAGTGACATGCAGCGTGACGTCCATTTCTGCTGCCACGATGACCGAGAGCGAGGTTTTGCCAAGACCTGGAGGACCTGCGAACAGAAAGTGGTCGGGCGCCTGGCCGCGGCGGCGCGCTGCTTCGAGAATGACCGAGAGTCGACGCTTGAGTTCGGTCTGGCCTACGAACTCCTCGAGCGAACGCGGACGCAGCGAGAGCACGGGGTCAGAACCATCACCGAGAATATCGGTGCGAGTGCCCGAGTCCGCTTCCGTGGCTCCCAAGGTCTGGCTGCTCGCCGAGGACATCGGGCTACCTTCGAGTTCACGGTCTTCCTCATCGGGCACAGGGTCCAATAGTTCATCTCGGGCCATCAGACTGCCTTTGTACTAGTCATGTTGTTAGGCCGCCGCTAGTCGCTGCAGTGCTTGCCGCAAGAGATCGGAGGTATCGGTAGCCTCGGGCAACTCTGAGAGAACTCGGGCAACCTCCTCGGGGCCGTATCCAAGGCCGAGCAGAGCATCTCGCACGTCTCCACGAGCAGAGTTGCCAGCACTGCCAGTGCCACCTGCAGCGGATGTAGATGCAACTCCCTCGGGCACTTTCAGGCGAGTCTTCAGCTCAATGAGCAGTCGTGCTGCCGTCTTCTTTCCTACTCCGGGCACCATACAGAGCCCATCAATATCATCTGTTGCGAGCACCTGTCGAAGGCCAAGCGGGGAATGAACAGACAGAATTGCAAGGCCCATCGAGGGGCCAACCCCATGAGTGGAAATGAGCGTTTCAAAGACTCGTCGCTCGTCAAGAGAACTAAAGCCAAAGAGTGTCCCAGCGTCCTCACGCTGATGGTGATGAACAAAGAGGAACACCTCGGACCCAACTGACCCGACCTGATCGACCACAGCTGGGGTGACTTGGACTCGATACCCCAAGCCTGCAACTTCGATCAGCAGTTCGGCATCGGATCGATCCAACAACTCGCCGCGCAGGGAGCCAATCATGTGGATGCACCCCGGACTGCAGCGAACTGCAATCCAGCAGTAAAGGCCACATGCGTCAGCGCAATTGCAGCAGCATCAGCGGCGTCGGCAGGTCGAGGCGGCGCATCGAGTTTGAGTAGGACCTGCACCATCTGTTGCACCTGTTCTTTATCTGCTCCGCCGTACCCGGCTACAGCGTCTTTGACCTGATTCGGCGAGTACTCCACGACGGCCATCCCCCTGCTCGCCGCCTCGGCCATCACAATTCCCGAGGCCTGAGCAACCGACATTGCTGTTCGCACGTTGGTCTGAAACAAGACGCGCTCTATGGCCACAGCCTGAGGGGAGAACTCGTTCAGTAGCTGGCGAATATCGGCCCAGAGCTCAGCTAAACGCACCGGAACCGGTGAAGCTGGATCAGTACGAAGCACGCCGAGCGCCACGGCTTCGGTCTTGTGGCGAGATACCCGCAAAACGCAATAGCCGCAACGAGTTAAACCAGGGTCAACTCCAAGAACGAACACAGGTTCGATCTTAGTATCAGTGGAGTTCTTACCGTGTGACCCCGCAGCTAGCAGTGTCCTGAGCGACTATTCGGCAAGCTGTTCGAGTAGCGCATCGGGGATGTCAAAGTTCGCGTAGACGTCCTGCACATCATCGTTCTCTTCTAATGC
>CANJEC010000107.1 GCA_947473395.1 Actinomycetota bacterium
TCGAGGAGTGTCTAACCTGAAGTAGTCAGCAAATCTGTTGAACGAATATTCAGCGTGAGTAGCGATTGTCTTTCGCTACACAGTTCCGGCCGTGGAGGGGAGGGGCACAATGAGCGATTCTCAGGTGAGCCCAAATTGGTGGGTGGCTAGCAATGGCAAGTGGTACCCACCAGAGCAGCACCCCAATTTTACTGCCACTGCTGCCAGCAGCGCAGACATCTGGGGCGACGGAACGGGCGGACCGCGGTCTTCGCCTTCGACAACTTGGGACGAACCCGGCACACCCCTCTCATCAGGGTTAGCTGGCTCATCAGGCTCACCTGGCTCACCTAGCTCACTCGGCAAGGGCGGGGGCGGGGGACTCTGGACAAAGAAGCTGCCCTGGATCGGTGTCGCTTTTGTTGGCCTGAGCGTGATGCTCTTGCTGTTCGGAATCTCTGGATCAACTCGCGGTCAGGAGGCCCAAATTGAGTCCACCGCTTCCGACCCTGCGTCGCGAACAGAGTCTGAACTTGGGCCCGACGCGACCAATCCCCGAAGGAGCACTACAAGCTCGCTGCCACGGCAAACGACTGTGCCCACTTCCATTCCAACCACCACCATCCCGGTCACCACACTCCCCCCGACTACTGCCCCACCGACCACGGTGGCATTTACGGTGCCACCTGAGGCCATCGCCGCAGCCGCTGCCGCACAGGCACAAGCGCAAGCAGCGGAGGACGCTCGAGTAGCTCAAGAACAAGCCGATGCGCAGGCCCGAGCAGCAGCAGATGCCTATGTCCCTCCTCCGGTACAGAGTGGCTCTGGATCGAGTGGCTCCGGATCGAGCGTGTACTACTCAAACTGCGACGCAGTGCGGGCCGCCGGTGCCGCCCCGCTGCTAGCCGGGCAGCCCGGGTACAGCTTCAAGCTTGATAGGGATCGCGATGGCAGCGCCTGTGAGCGATAGATCACACCAAGGTTGGGCAAACTTTCGTTCCCAACCCGCGCTTGTGCAGGGCCTAGTCTGGGTGTTTGCCCTGCCAGTTGTGATCTGGCTTTGGGCCAGCGGACGCAGTTCCGCGCGAGTGCCCTCGTTCTGCCTTGCTGCCCTAGTAACACTCGGCTGCCTTGCCTTTCCGTTTATGGGTGGCTCACCGACGGATTCGGTCCGCACCACTGCAGCCGACGGATCAAGTTCGAACGGAGAGTCAGGTTCCACCAAAGCGACGACCACGACAACCTCGACCACCCCTCGAACAACCCCGCCCAGCGCAGCGCCGGCGACTATCCCTGCCACCGTTGCGACCACGGCTCCGGTCACTGCTCCCCCTCAGACCCAGTCCCCAGCGACGCAGCCGCCAGCAGCGCAGGCTCCTACTTCCCAATCCGGCAATGCCGCAGAGTTGCTCAGCCAAGTCAGTGTGCGAGATGAGTCCGCAGATTCGGGTTACGACCGGGACTTGTTTAACCATTGGATCGATGCAGACGGCAACGGCTGCGACACTCGCTGCGAGGTTCTCAAGATTGAGCGACTGCCCTCTTTGCCTGGACTGCCTAGCGGTGGATGGTTGTCGCTGTACGACGGGAAGGTCACCGAGAATCCCTCGGAATTCGACATCGATCACCTTGTCGCTCTTGGCGAGGCTTGGCGCAGCGGGGCATCTGAATGGGATGGAGCTAGGCGCCAAGCGTTTGCTAATGACCTTGATGAGCCTCGCGCTCTGATTGCCGTAACGGCCTCATCAAACAGGTCGAAATCAGATCGTGACCCCTCGAGCTGGCAACCACCGGACAAGGGCTATTGGTGCACCTATGTCACGGAGTGGATGGCTGTGAAGCTGAAGTGGGGTCTTGCCGTCGACCCAATCGAGTTCACGGCGCTGCAAAGCATCGTCGAAGGCTGCTGAGCCGCACAGATCAACTCGCTCACGCGAACTGAGGCCCGGCTCCGAGCTCTCATCTCCGCGAGATCGGGCTAAAGGCCTATTGGGTTGCACCGTGGTCGCATATTGACCTCTCCGCAACCCAATCCCCCGAAACACTGAGGTGGAGATCAGAGGACCTACGAAGCAGTACGGACTCTCGATTGCAGGGACACCTGCTTCTGTAGACCAGGTTTCCTGACCCCGGCGCTGGGCGCAGTTACGTTTTGCTTATGCTGCTAGGCCTAAGGCAACGCTCCTCGCATGAGAAACCAATTGCGCGTTCATGGCTCTTCCGCAGATTTCCCTAGCCCGCTAGCCAAGTTTCACCTTTTCAGCAGTGGAGAGGGACTGATTTACCTAGCAAGGGCGCATGCACAACCTTGCAGGTGAAGCAAAGATCACAACTGTTAGTTGGTAGGGCAGTTGTAAAGGTTGTAGTCGGACCATAACCACGAGTCGACTGATACTGAAGCCGTAGTTGGCTGTGGGGTATCCCACATATAGGCACTAGCGGTCCATGTTGCCGAAGATCCGGCTGGTACGTCGTAAGAGTCAAGCGATGCCCGAGATGAGTACGAGGCACCAGGGACCACGACGCTGATAGAGGGAACTGAGATTGCCGAGTTCGTGCCGTTAGTTATTATTCCTGAAATCTGAACATCCCAGGCCCCAGCGCCATAGCTCTGCGAGGAATCCACTGCCGATACCGAAGCTGAGACATTTCCTGTGGGGCACGGGAGTGTCGTTGTCGTGGGTACTTCGAATGTGGGAACCTGATAGGAGGGGACCTGATAGGACGGCGGCTGATAAGGCGGCGGCTGATACGACGGGGGCTGAGGTAGAGCCGGCGGGTCGAAATACTTAGGTTGAAACTCTGGAACCTCAGCTAATTTCTCGCACTTTGCGGAAACCTTCGCTGGCTTTGCGATCATTCCCTCAACTGACGAAGCAAGCGCCATTTGCGTAAATACGAGTGGCACGTTCTGGAAACCGTCCGCGTTATCAGCCATTCTCGTCACGATCCCGACGACTTCGCCCTTGGTTGTCAGGGCTGGTCCACCACTATTACCCCGATCCAGAGCTGCATCGGTTCGAACAGCGTCACGCACTGTTTCGCCGTCTTGGAAGCTTAGGACCGTCCCTGGTGCTACGCCGAACTCCGTCCCTGGGACAGGGTAGCCAAACCCTAAAAGGTGTTGCCCTTCTGTCAGACCGGCTGTGTCGGCCCAGCCCAATGTGACGTCTACGGGTTCACTGAGTTCAATGACAGCCACGTCCGGCTTCGGTGTAGCGCCAATCACTTTGCCCGTGATCGCTCGTCCATCCCGTGAGCGGACTATCGGGCTGCTATCAATCGAGATGACATGCCAGTTGGTCACAATATGCCGTTCATCAATCGCGAACCCAGAACCCGAACCAGCGAACCCACAGCCTTCAACTTCAATCCGGTAAACGGCAGACCCAAAGTTTGCAACGAGTTCCTCGTCCGTAAATTCCGTTTGACCCGGTGGGGGGATCGGCGCTGCGGTCGGCACCTCACTTACAGCGCCTTGCACTTGCGGGGTAACCGACCTCAGGGGTGACTCCTTAGTGGCAACAACACGGGACGGCTCTGCAGGCGAAGCAAGAATCGCCGCTCCCCCACCTGCAGCAATCAACAGAATCACTAACGCCGCAATCGCAAATGCCACAAGGAAACGTGGTCCATTTTCGACTGTCTGCCCATCCTCACTCGCGCCCTCTGGGACGCCCGGAACTGAGACGGTCGCTGGTTGGCCACATGCCACACAGAACTGTGCGTCATCACTACCAGAAACACCACACCGCGCACAGAACATCCTAGAACCCCCTTTCCTTATGTTAGTAGTTTTCCCTTGTGAAGCACAACGGCGAACAGCCAAGGCGCACCTCTAATTTCTAGAAGTAGCTACATTTGCTGATCGTGGAGGACTGCTAATTAGCGGGCTGTTTCCTAACCTGCACTACTTTGCGAGGCCGAGGGCAGCGGCTGTGGGCTCGTCGAGCTGCGAGGTGAACATGAACCCGGGCCAGACATCTTGGTCCGCTGGTCGGGCTAGGTCGAGCTGTCGCACGGGCTCCGCTCGCCAAGCAACGCCCCATCCTGGAAGTGGGTCGGTGCCTGTCTTTGTGACAATGGCTTGGCCCCACCTGCCCGCAATCATGTCCCGGAAAGCATCCGCTGACTCAAAGGGAACAGAAACAGACTCGGCCACCCGAGTCTCCCAAACAATCCGGTCAGTGACGGGGTCAACTAAGTAGATGGTCTCACCCACGGCGAAGTGCTCGAACGTCTCCCATGGTGCATCCCACACCATGTACGAAACCCCTTCTCGAACCTGCTCGTCAGTGGTCGGGATTGTCGTACTCGGGGTAAACACCAGTCCGGAGCGACCGCTCCCCCGGCGAGGCAGTTTGGCCGAAGTGAGCGGAACAGGCTCAGCGGCAGATTCGGCAGTCGAGACTGCTTGAGCAACACTGCTAGCGGGTACCGATTCTGGCTTAGAACCAGTCAGAGACCTGCTGACCCGTGGGGCCGGAGCTTTCTTGGGATATACCGTTCCTGAACCATCGGCATCGGACCAACTCGCACGTGACACACCTGAATCAGTCATCCTGACCTCCTCATCCTCAAAGCGGGAGAGATAAGCCGATTCGGCACTGAACAACTCACCTCAAGCGCAATTGTACTGCCGAGGTGTGACAGAGGGCAGTACTAACTCCTGCCCCAGAGCACCCTAAAGCTCACAGCCCTTTGAGGTTGAACCAGGGATTGGTCACGGTGTCGGTGCCTGCGCGATCAACCCAGACTCGGTCTGGCGTTGCCCCAACAAACGACGACCAGGCTGACCCATCGGCAACCGAAACCGTCGCGGGATCTACTGAAGTCTTGGGGTCAAGGACCGAGCTTTCATAAAACTCCCGATCGGCAACCCCATTTCTCCAGTAGCGAAGGTCGCTCGATCCCACCCATTCACGAGTTGCCACTACATCAGTGCTTGGCCCGGCCTCGGGTAGAGCAAAAGAGGAAGAGAACGCTGTCGAGCCTGAACCAATCGAGGTGGCCACAACAGTGTCGCCGGCAACCGGGCCCACGGTGTGTGCGATCGGGTACGGATCGCTAAAGAGGTTCACCGGGTCGAGTGAGCGATACCCAGCGCGTGACTCCAGCACAAACTTGCGCAGGCCTACCCCGTCATCCACATGGGTCGACCATTCAGCTCGCAGCCCAGAAGATGCGCCAGTATCGGCATCCACATTGAGCGTGAGCCAGTGTTCGGCCAACGCGTCGCCTTCTTGCAAGTGCGCCGTTGACAGCGTCAGTCCGGCTGGTAGTTGCGCAGCAGCGGTAAACGCTGCCAACTTGTCGGCCGGAATCTTCCAATGCCAGTTGACTGCTGCTGGCGAACCATCAACCGAAGATTGAACGAGTGGCTCTTCATTTCCGGAGAGCACCTGAACGGCACTCACGCTGGTGAGCCCGCCGTACAGCGTCTTCTTCAGGGCCTGCAGACTCGCCAGAGTCGTTGGGTCAACTCGGCCATCAGGCTGGGTTATGTTCCACCATGGCCCGATCTTGAACTTGATCTTGTCGAGGTAAACCAGAACGTGTCCCGGAATTGGATCGACAAATGGTGCCCACTCGGTGTCGTCTTGCAACGTCACGTCACCAAGGTCCACCGATATCAACTGTGGGCTGTGAGATGTGCTGTTATGGAAGATGCGATCATTCACGCCGTTGCGCCAGTAAATAAAATCGTTCGCAGTCACCCATTGTCGAGTTGGCAGCACGTACTGACGATCCACTGCATCTGGTAAGGCAACCGTTGAGCGCAGCATGTTGTTAGGTGTGAGGACAGTGGAACCGTTCTGAACAACCGTCTTGCGAATGTCGGTGCGAATCACACCATCGGGGTCAACCAGATGTGTAAAGGGTTCGGGAGGGGCAAGCGGCCCGATCGGGTCAAGGGAACCTTCAGAGGCGCGGGCACGAAGGATCATGAATCGTGGCACGCCAGATCCGTCGTCGACATAGGTGGACCATTCGGTCCGCAGCCCTGTCGTTAGGCCGCTCACTCGATAGACGTTGACGCTCAACCAAAACCGCTCAACTGGATCAGACTCGATGATGCGAACCTTGGCTAGCGAGAAGCCCGGAGGCAGGCTTGCCACAGCGGCAAAATCTCCGGCCTTCTCATCAGGCACGATCAGGTTGATAAAGATAGATGGCGGCGTGTCCTCGACAGTGAAGTCCAAGACAGCTTCTTTTTCTCCTGCAGCTATCAGCGCAGAGTCGTCAAGTGCCAAGCGGCCAAACTCCGTCCGCTTCACCTGATTGAGCGTGGCTTTGCTGGGTGCAGTGCCTGGCGCAGGCATTGTGGAAGGCGAGCAAGCGGCGAGGGCTGTCGCGAAAAACAGCACCACCGTTACGGCTGCGAGAACAGCGCCAGTACTGCTTCTCCTTGACCCCGCCCCCCTAGTCATCGCCCGGTCTAATGCGGTTTTTTCTGCTACAAGCGCCGATCCCACAGGGTCCCCCAATTGATTCCACGTAACTGCACGTCGCAGACGTGTAAACACCGTTCACTTTAGAGAGGAGCTCTGGAACAGGCAAGTGAATTTTAGCTCGTGTCACCCTCGCTGCGGCCGACGCACACCGGGCTGTGCAGCTAGGGAACTCTTGGGCAGGGCGCGGATTGAACAACACCATTGGAGCAGGTCGTGCCGTTCCAAATGACGCCGCTGAGATCGGCACCGGTCAGGTCGGCTCCAGTCAGATCAGCTCCGGTCAAGTCTGCACCGGTGAGGTTTGCCCCAAACAGAGCAGCGCCAGAAAGGTCGGCTCCGGTCAGGTTGGCGTTATACAAATACGCGCCGGTCAGAGTTGCAGAACTCAACTTGGCCGAAACAGCGTTCGCCTCGGTGAAAATCGCGTTTGTGGCATCGGCGCTGCTCA
>CANJEC010000108.1 GCA_947473395.1 Actinomycetota bacterium
CATCCGGATGCAACTCTTCTAACAGGCGGTTGTAGTGAGTAATGGCAAGCACGCCAAGTCGCTCTCCGCCACTGAATCCCTCGGTGGTAGCGAGTTCGATTCGCCTTGACACGGCACGCAAGGCATCCACATCTAGCCCAGAATCCAACTCATCCAAGATTGCGATCTTTGGCCCCAACACGGCCATCTGCACGGTTTCGTTTCGCTTCTTCTCACCTCCAGAGAGGTCGACATTCAGAGGGCGATCAAGGAACTCGCGCTCAAATCCGATCAGGTCTGCCTCGGTGGCCATGAGTGTTGGCACCAACTGCCGGTCGCGATGAGATGCCGCATAAGCCTCGGCTAGAACGTCCTTGACACTGATTCCGGGAACCTCGACTGGGTACTGCATCGCAAGATACAGCCCCGCTTGCGCTCGTTCCCAGGTGGCCATCGCCAACAGGTCAACCCCGTCCAGAGTGACCGACCCGCCTGTCACTACATAGCCGGGCTTGCCCATCAACACGTTGGAAAGTGTTGATTTCCCTGAGCCGTTTGGACCCATCACTGCGTGGACTTCCCCCGAGCGAACCGTCAAGGTAACGCCCTTCAGGATGTCCTTGCCGTCAACTGTCGCCCGAAGGTCGCTGATCACCAACTCACTCATGACAGTTCCACCATGACTTCACCCTCCACAATTGCGGTTGCATAGCTCGGCACTGCCCGGACTGCGGGAAGCGAGAGCGGTTGTCCAGTTCGTAAATCAAATGCGCTGCCGTGCTTCGGGCATTCAATCGCGCAGTCCTCAACTTCGCCTTCGCTCAGCGACACATCTGCATGACTGCAACGGTCGCCAATCGCGAAGACCTCCGAGTCAAGGCGAACGACACACAGGCGGTGACCTTCAACATCAAAGCGCAAGGCTTCCCCATCGGTGAGGTCGGCCAGAGAGCAGATTCTGACTGCAGCCTCGCTCATGCCGACTCATTCGAAGCGTCGGCAAGCAGTGCAGAATCGCTAGTAAGCAAAGCGCCAACATGGGAATCAAGAATCTTGTTGACCCTGTCACGTGCTGCAGAAGCCAAAGCGGGAACAGCAAAATGATCGAGGACCTCGTCGAAGAAGCCAGCAACTATGAGTCGCTCTGCCACCAACGAGGGCACACCGCGACTTTCAACATAAAAGCGCTGTTCCTCATCGACTGGACCAACAGTTGATGCATGCGAGCAATGCACATCGTTGTTTTCAATCTCCAGATTGGGTACCGACTCGGCCCAAGCAGTGTCAGAGAGTTTCAGGTTGCGATTTGTTTGGTAGGCATTCGACCCACGGGCGTCAGGCTTGATTCGAATCAAGCCCGTGTACACCGAGTGGGAATGGTCAGCAACAGCACCCTTGAACAGCAGCTTTGACGTGGTGTCGGCAGCTTGATGTTCTTGAAAAGTCCGCAAGTCAAGCATCTGATGATCGTCCCCGAAATACGCGCTCGACAAGTTGCCGCTTGCTCCTCGCCCAACGAGTCGACAGTCCATGCGAAGGCGTGCGTAGCTGCCACCAATGGCAGCCAATGCCGCATCGAGGGTTGCGGCCTGGCCTACTTCGGCAAGAAAGGTGCCGACCTGCCAGACCTGAGGCCCAACGTCTTGAAGCGCGCTATGGCTGACCCGTGCAGCGCCACCCACCACGACTTCGGTCACTGGGGCAACAACTGCTGGCACATCTGCAGAAAGCGATGCCTCGATGAACGAGAACTGGCTGTTCTCTCCCCCTCGGACCGATAGCCGAGGAAAGGTAATTGAGTCAGCTACGTCAACGTAGAACACCACCGCAAGGGGCAGGTCGATCACAAGGTTGCGTGGCACATCAAGGACGACTGGATCAGCCCCGAAGGCATCGTTATAGGCCCCAAAGAGATCAGGAGCTTCGTGCATCACTGCGCCGAGTACCTCAGCAGCACCCTTTGGCGTTGCCTCCTCCGGCACGGCACCGAATACCACACCCTTCTGAAGCAGTTCATCGCTCAGCTGGGTTGAAATAATTCGTCCGTTGTAGACCAGGACCGATCCGCCAAGTTGGCCTAATTCCTTGATGAAATCAGACACAGCAAGCGGGATCTCGTCAGTTGTCTGACCGGCATCGGCATCTGGAGCCGGGATCATCTCGAACTGCTCAAGGTCTAAGTCACCAATGCGGCTGTAGCGCCATTCCTCTGAATCAGTGCTGGGAAACGCCATCTTCGCAGCATCTTCTGCTGCGGCATGTCGTCGTTCTCGCAACCAGGCAGGTCCGTCCAAGGAATCGGCAACTGCGCTACTGAAACTGTCTGTACTCAAGTCTGTGCTCACGTTGCTACTCACGTTGTTCAGGGGGCGAAACGGGTGAGTAGTAATTTACACTATCCGCGTAGGAGAATTACAGGCGGGACTCGCCTAGAGCGACAACTCCGCCGGATCGACCTCAGCCTGCTGGCCTCCCCGCAAGGATGTCCGCTGGCTAGTTCTTCCCCCGATTGAAGAACTTCTTGATCCCCCCGAAACCCCGAGAACCCGCTGATTTCGACTGCGCCTCGGCATCCACCTCGGCCCGAGTCGAATCCACCACTGAGTTGATGATGTCCTCGGCCTCGTCGAGTAGGGCCGCAATCGATGGGTCCTCGCCGACGCCCTCTGGCTCGGGGGGAGGCGGTGGAGTGACTAACGAGCCGTGGGACCAGTTCACGTCAGCCAAGCGAGGCTGATACGCAGAACAAGGTTCTGGGCAGCGCCAAGGCGCCTCTGGTGCTAGGTCGAGATCGCACTTTCTAACGGCATCCCCATTGGGATACGTGCGGCTTTCAAAGAACTTGCAACCCTCGCGCATAGGCATGTCAACAGTTTGCCAGATACCTAGCACAGGTAGATTTACCCAGCGTTTTATTGGACTCTGAGGCTCAATCCAAGATGGCTATCTGCCGATACTGCGAACATGACGATTGCTCAGCCAGACCTCCAAACCTCGGTAGCACGGGCCCGTCTTGATTCCGAAGGCCATGTGATTTCGGCCAACCAATCCTTCGCAGCGATGTTCAATTCCGACGTTGATGGGGTCCTCGGGACTCACGTGATCACGCTCTGCGCCCCACAGGACTCAGCAGCAGTTCTCTCTGGCTTTGTTCGCATAGTCGGCAAAGCGGCAGAGTCAGTGTCGATAGATCTTGATCCCCGACTCGCCCGAGGTGACCAACCCAAACTGCGGCTTGATTTTACGTTGGTTCACTCCATCATTCCCGGGGTTGCAGACACCATCGACTGCACTGCAAGCGATGGCCGAGAACAGACCCGTGCGGAACGACGAAGACAACACAGCCTGATGCAACAGACTCGGCAGGAGACCGAAGACAGAGAGTCTGGTCTGCCTACCCGCCGCGGCTGCGAGGTACTGCTGGGCTCGGCGGTTCGACACTCGGCTAGTACCGGTTCCCCTGTCTCTCTTCTGCGCTGCGACCTTGACGGGATCAGCGAGATTGCTGAGGTGCACGGATCAGCCGCGGGCCATGAAGCGGTCAACACGTATCTTGATCGATTCGCTCAGCGACTCCGCAACAGCGACAGCATCTGCCTAGCTAGCGGCGACACCTTTTTAGTGGTCGCCGAAGATCTCGGTGATGAACAAGATGCTGCGGGCGTTGCCTACCGCTTGTTGTCTGCCGCAGTGGAACCTGTGCAGGTGGCGGGTGAGGACAGAACCTTTCCCATGACGATTGGCATTGCCGTTGGGGACGGAACCGTGTCGCCAGCGCAAATGTTTGAGGCAGCGCCACTCGCCTTGGAGCGGGCGCGAGTTGACGGTGTCGGCGGATTCCGAATCATCGACCTGCGCCAGCCGCCGGCCACGTAACTCAAAGCCAGAGCCAAAGCTCCGTTAGCCGACCGAACCTTCCATTTGCAGTTCGATCAGACGGGACCACTCCACGGCGTACTCCATGGGCAAAGTCCTCGTCACAGGTTCGATAAACCCGTTTACTACCATCGACATGGCTTGCTCTTCTGATAGGCCACGACTCATCAGGTAGAAGAGTTGTTCGTCAGCCACCTTCGACACGGTGGCCTCATGGCCGATGATCGCGTCCTGAGCGCCAATCTCCATATACGGGTAGGTATCGCTGACCGACTCCTCATCAAGGATGAGTGCGTCGCACTGCACATGTGACTTGCATCCATATGCACCCTCTTCAACACGCACCAAGCCACGATATGAGGTCTGCCCGCCGTCCTTCGAGATGGACTTCGAGACAATCTTTGAGGTGGTCTCTGGCGCAGCGTGGACCATCTTGGCTCCGGCATCTTGATGCTGGCCTGCGCCGGCATAGGCAACCGACAGCACCTCGCCTGATGCCTTTGGACCGATCATTACCACGCCGGGGTACTTCATGGTCAGGCGTGAACCGATGTTGCCGTCAATCCATTCCATATGACCCTCGGCCTCGACCACCGCACGTTTAGTCACCAAGTTGAACACGTTGTTCGACCAGTTTTGAATCGTTGTGTAGGTCACGCGGGCACTTGGCTTCACAATGATTTCAACAACTGCTGAGTGCAGGGAATCGGAGGTATAGGTAGGGGCTGAACACCCCTCGATGTAGTGAACCTTCGAGCCCTCATCGGCGATGATGAGGGTGCGTTCGAACTGGCCCATGTTCTCTGCGTTGATCCTGAAATATGCCTGAAGCGGCATGTCGACCTCAACACCTGGCGGAACGTAGATGAACGAACCACCCGACCAGACTGCCGAGTTGAGTGCCGAGAATTTGTTGTCATTACGCGGAATGACCGTTCCGAAATACTGCTTCACTATTTCGGGGTATTCGCGCAGCGCAGTGTCCATATCGCAGAAGATCACACCCTGCTGTTCGAGGTCTTCACGATTACGGTGAAACACAACCTCTGACTCGTACTGTGCGGTGACTCCGGCCAAGTACTTGCGCTCTGCCTCGGGGATTCCCAACTTCTCGTAGGTGTTCTTGATGGCATCGGGAAGGTCGTCCCAATCACTGACTTGTTCGCTCGTGGGCTTGATGTAGTAGTAGATGTCGTCGAAGTAAATCTCTGACATGTCACCACCCCAAGAGGGCATGGGGCGCTTCAAGAAATACTTGTAGGCCTTGAGGCGAAACTGCAGCATCCAATCGGGCTCGCCCTTCATCCAAGACATTTCACGGATGATGTCTTCGTTCAAGCCGCGCTTTGGCTTGAACACATAATCTTCGGCGTCGCTCCATCCGAGCGAGTACTTCGAAAGGTCAAGATCGATTGACATACAGGGCCTCCAACGGGCGGGGGATAATTTCTCCTACGTGGATAGTAACAACTCCAGCCACTGATTGACACGGCGGATCCCGTGAATATCGTCTCATGCTCCAAAACAGCCCCAACTCGAATTAGCCCAACTCGAATTAGCCCAACTTGAATTAGCCCAACTCGAATTAGCCCAACTCGAATTAGCAGGGTGACCTAGGTTCTGCGCATCTACTGAGCCGAACAGGGCCTAGAGGCCATGATCAATCCCGTCATAGCGAGCGACAAGTTCCCTCGCACGAACCAAAGGATGTACTCCTATGCCTGATCCCAGCCTTCTTGACCCGGCACTCAAAGCCCTACTCGACAGCATGGCCGAGTCCGGCGCTGCCCCAATCGAATCGCTTTCCGTGCAAGAGGCTCGTGAGGTCAACGAAATGTTCACTGCCTTAGGCGGGGAAGTTGAAGAAGTCGCGGCTGTGGAAGATCTGCAGATTGAGGGAGTCCCCTGTCGGCTGTACCGACCTCTGGGTTCCTCCCCCGAGCAGGCAGGCAAACTACTGCCAGTTTTGGTGTGGTTCCATGGAGGGGGTTGGGTTCTGGGAACTCTTGATTCCACAGATTCAACTGCTCGCAGCCTTGCAAACCGCTCTCAGCATCTGGTGGTACTTGTGGACTACCGCCTTGCACCCGAGAGCCAATTCCCTGCAGCCGTTGATGATTGTTGGTCCGTAACCTCCTGGCTTGCCAACGGTGGTGCAGAGTCTCTTGGAGGCGATGCCGCACAGGTGTCAGTTGGTGGCGATTCAGCGGGTGGCAACTTGGCTGCAGTAGTGAGCATTCTGAGTCGTGACGCAGCCCTTGCACTACGGCGACAAATTCTTGTCTACCCGGTCACCGATGTTGCCAGCGAGTCTGATTCCTATGTCGAAAATGGAACCGGATATCTGCTGACGGCCGACACCATGCGTTGGTTTATCCAGAACTACACATCACCTAACCAACGATCAGACTGGCGCGCTTCGCCGCTGCTTGCCGAGAACCTGTCTGGTGTTGCACCGGCCTATGTACTCACGGCGGGGTTCGACCCTCTTCGGGATGAGGGTCTGGCCTACGCAGACCGACTCCTCGATGCTGGGGTCTCTGTGACTCAGCAGGAGTTTCCAACTGCCATTCATGCCTTCTTAAACTTGGGCGGAGTTACGCCTCTCGCCGCCGAGGCCATCGATGCAATCGCGGCCGCTCTTGAAATCGAGACGTGAATGAAGCCGCTGACCTGAGTAATCCTGCAGGGTGCCCTTCAGGGGAATCTATCGGCCTAAAAAAGTGCCTAGTCCTCCGGGAAGGGGCGTTGGTCAAGTGGCAGGGACCGGTACACAAACCAGGCAGCGCGGCACTCCGCAGGAGTCCCACCGACATGGGCTGCGTGCCAGCGGACCGAAAAGCGGTTGTACTCAAACTGAGCATCAGGCTGGCTTCTTGGCGTGTCGCGAGTTGCCTCCCAGTGGGCGACTAGATCTGCCACCGTTGTTCCCGACGAAGACGTCATGAATTCGCGCACATGGCTGTCAACTCTAAAGTCATGGCCGATACGGAGTTCAAGATAGGACCGCAATTGGCGAG
>CANJEC010000109.1 GCA_947473395.1 Actinomycetota bacterium
ACGCAGGCCATTTTCATAGGCCGAGATGACCGGCTGCGAAGTGCCCGCACGCTGGGCCAACTGCACTTGAGTGAGCCCGTGGATAATACGCGCCGTTCGAATTGTCTGGGCGGCATTCATCTGCGCCTCCTACTGCGAATATATCGTTTTCTATATATTGCTCAATCAAAGGCTGGCGATCAACACAGTTCCCGCGCATGAAACAACTGCAGCGGGGTCTTCAAGAAAGGTGTCCCCGCAGCCACTTAGCAACCCATCTTTAGTTTCCACATACTGTGCAGCCATGACCGAATGGTTCAAGGGTGACGAGATCACGTATCAGGTCAGCGGCTGCCTGGTTGGGAAGGTTCTCGTTGCTCAGACAGCAACTGGCGTGTGTGCCGTCCTGCTGGGCGATTCGGAGCTGGAACTGGTTGACGAGTTGCGCAGCCGAACGGCGGGAGCCGAGCTTCGCGCCGGTTGCGACCCAACGGGCTCAGGCCCAACCGCTGCAGCCGCTGTGGTGCAACTGATCTGCAACCCCGCCGAAGAAGTAGCCCTACAACTCGACATTCGCGGCACGGCATTCCAGCAGAAGGTTTGGCAACAACTGCGTGAGATCCCCTGCGGTAGCACCATGAGTTACTCGCAGGTTGCCACTGCTGTTGGCCGCCCAACCGCGGCGCGTGCAGTAGCTGGGGCCTGTGCGGCAAACCCGATCGCAGTGGTTATCCCCTGTCACCGAGTGATCGCAGCGGACGGAACCATGGGTGGGTACCGCTGGGGAATCGAACGAAAACGGCGACTGCTTCAAGCCGAACAGTCTGTTTGAGACCATCCACTTGAAGCAGTCGCAGCTGAGAGCCAGCGCTACTCAGGACTAGGAAATCACGAGAGTGTCTGATTCGTATGTGAAGCTGTCTTTGAAACTCCCCCACGAGTAGCCGTGATCGTTGCCGTGGCGCTGCGGATATTCAGACTGCTGAACGGCAAGGCGGAAGGCGTCAGAGCTGCAGTCGGAAAGCCCGAGAGCTGATGCTGCTGCGAGGTTGTAGTGAAGATGACCGCTCCGCTCACATTGTCTTTGATGGACCAGGTGTAGGTAACCGGCCCAGTGCCCGGCAGCCCTTCCCAGAAACTGTCAAAGTTATAGGTGGCGGCATCCATGCCACCCCAAGCTCGCAGCTGAGATGCACCCACAGAGGTTCTGACTCCCAGGTGGCCGTCCTCGTTCACGACCTTCAAGTTGATCAGCGGGAATCCGCCCGTATTGGGGATGGTCACCTGACCAATTGAGTTCTGAAGGAGCGGATTGAGCAGCGTGTTAGCCACATAGTTCGCTGCTGTGGAAACAAAAGCCGGCAACCCGTAACAGGTAAGCCACACCGTGCTTGAACACTTGAGTGTCCAAGCCGCAAGCCCGAACGACGGATCACCTGGCGAGACCGGCGCTGGCACCAATTTGCGTGTTCCCGTATCGAAGGTCACACCAACTGCAGCAATCGCATCTAAGGCATAAATGTTGCCGGCGGCCGTATCGTTGATCTCCACGTGAGGCAAGAACAACCCAAGCGGTTTATCGGCAGCGATTGGCGTGCTCAGGTAGATCGGTGGCGACTGCGCAACCGTTGGCGAAGCGGGGCTCGACCCAAGATCGAGTCGGCCGTGTTCGGCCATAACTCGCAGAGCCTGATTGAGCATGGCCGGGTTGACCCAGGCAGAGAAATCGGTGATCTCATTCTGGGCCCCAAAATGTTGTCGCACACGTCCGTTGGCGGTGTTGCCCGTGGTTGGCGAATACGAAGCAGGGAAGCGTCGAGTAGCGCCAGCTGCCTTGGTGTCAGTAAAGCGGAAGTCACCGGTTGCTTCGAGGCCTGCCCAACTCATGGCCATGTCGCCGGCTCCGCCACCGTTGCAGCCATAAGGCAGGCAGGTGTTGTTCCAACCTGCGAACAGAACCTGCATGTTGTTGCCCCCACCGATAGCCACCGTTGCAGGCACAGCGTTAGGAATGCCGGGTTGGTTCTGTAGCTCCTCAGCTAATTTGCCATTAATATATGGGAGAGCCTGATTGACTAGGCCGTCAAAGCTGTTGACCCATTTTGCGGTGTACAAGAAGTTGCATCCCAGCGGCAGTGGGCTGATGAGCATGTTGTGAACGTTCAGGCCAAGTGGACCGATCTGAATATCGGGCTGCAAAATGGTGCGGGCGGTGTCGTTGATGTCCACCGAGGCGTACACCGTTGCTGACCAATCCACCTTCATCTGCCAGTAGCAGGGAACCAGCCCACCAAAGGCGAACGGCACGCTGGCATACCCCTGAATCAGCCAATCGTTCATGGACAAGGTGCCCTTTAGTCGATGCTCGTCGTCGCCTGCGCCTGCATATGAGGTTTGGTCCCAGTCGATGTTGACGTTGGGCGTAGTGGGTGCCGAGTTGTTGATATGGAAGCCAAACCAGCCCCAATTTCCGCCCTTCTTGCCCAAGACCCAGTTGCTCGATCCGTCAAGTCCCGACAGTCCGTTCGAGATTGCGTTGCTGACTGGAGGAGCAATCGTGCTTTCAAGGTCGTCGCCCGAAACGCCGTTGTCCTCGGTCACTACGCCCTTGCTAGCAGTCACCCCGAACCCACCGTTAGTGAACGTTGAGTTATACGCAACTGGCTGCTTGCCTAGGTACACCGTGCGCATGTCGGCGCCAAAGAAGTATCCGGGGATGACTGCGTTGTTCGAGACGGTTGCCTTGACTTGGAACCCAGGTTCGGCGAGCGGAACTGTTCCCGGGTCGAAGGGAATGTAGGCGCGAAACATTGCCCGGCGGATGGGAGCAGCAGCGGGAAGAGCGAGGTCTTCTTTGTAGCAAAGAACCTGTATCTGACCGGATGCAACCGGTTGGCCAGGCACTGCAACCTGCAAGAATTCAATTCCGTTGTAGTTCGACACGATGTTTCCGGGGGTGTGCAGCGTGATTCGTGCTCGAACCATGGTTTGAATGGCAAGGCCCGCAAGAACTCCAGAGGCGTCAAGATCACCAAGATGGCCCTCAACAATAAAGTGTTTGCGGCCGTCGATCATGGTGGTCTTCAGCTGCCCAAGCTGGGTGGGCGATCCGCTAGCGGGAGCAAAGGTGTTCTGGTAGGGCGAGTAGATGGTGCCTGGTCGCAGAGAAGCTGGGCTGGGTGCCGAGCGAGTGCTGTCTCGGTTCAAACAGGCTCCCGTGGCGGGCCCGCGATCCTTGACTTGATCAGCCCAGATCTCGGCAAACTGCGGGTCATCGCCACCCTCTGGTGGAACATAACCGGGGATCTGGTCGAGGGCATCTAGGCGTCCGGCAGTTCGCAGTTCCGCTACAACTGCGTTCACCTTGGCCAAGTTGTCTGCATAACTCGCAGTCATGGAGCGCACTAGCTCGGCAGATCCCTCAAGGTTGCTGAAATTCTCGGCGGTGGAGCTGTAGTCAAAAGATTCGGAACCATCCGAGGGATTCGCAGCAAGCTCATCGAGTTCGGGGCCTGACTGCAAGCCGTCAAGCCGCTTCTTCTCATCGGCTGCTTCTCGGTCGAGCTGTGCCTGTGCTGCCTCTTCGGCCTTAATGGCTGCATCGTCGGCGGCAGCCTTCTCGGCATTCATCCGTAAACGTTCAGTGTCGGCAACTGTCCAGTCGCTTTCCTGAGCAAGGGTCTCTCGTACTTGCGCCAAAATCGCTGTTCGTTGCTCCTCCGTATCGCCAAACTGAGCTGCAAAATCCTTGTCGGCGAGAAGCGCGTCCAACTCGGGGTCGATTCCGCCCGTGATGGTTGTTGTGGTCGTGGTTCCGGTTGGGGGGACCGGTGCAGCACAAGCCGCTGCCCCGAGGGTCCCAATCAGTACCGTTGCCGCAACCCCCAGTCGAATGCGCGTACGACGCTGTGCCGAGAATTTGAGTCCCATGTGTATCGCCCCCATTGCGTCGGCGCGACGCACGCCGACACGATGAGTAGATCCGATAAAAACGGAACGAGCAATCCAAATTAGCGAAAAGCCGTCATTCGCCCTGTTCGGCCGAGCTTCGCAGGACTGCATCATCGATATAGCCGGAGATCATCCGAGCAAGTTCGACGGTGAGTTCATCATCCTCAAGGCCCATGCGCTCCCCGAAACGGGTGGGCAAGCCGACTGCGCGCTGAACCGTGGACGAGGTCACTCGAACTGCGAACTCGACCCGCACCCGAAAGATTGGGTCGTCGATTCCAAACATCTCGATAATCAAAGCTTGGAGGTCATCGGCAATTCCCGCCCCAAATGACCAATACCGATCGGTCAGCACAGGGTCGTTATAAATCGAGACCATAACTGCGCCATTGCTGCGGACGAATCGAAAAAAGTGCCGAATCAGCTGGGCAATAATTTCCTCCCGCTCACCGCCTCTCGCCATTACTTCTGCAATTCCTTCGGCGGCCTCTTCTCGAGCCTGTTCGGCATGCAGATCAAACAAGGCAACGAGAACGTCTTCACGAGCGGCAAATCGTGCATAGAAGGAACTCGCAGATACATCAGCTGCAAGACAGATGTCTTGCACCGTCAAGTCATTGAAACGCTGCTCGGTCATCAACTGCTCGGTTGCGAGCAGGATGCGTTCAACAGTCTCACGGCTTCGCTGCTGTTTTGCGGGCACCACGCCTCTGAGTTGGCTTGGCTCGCGTTGCTGATCGGGCACAGGAGAGAAACTACTGTGGATTGCGGAGCCGGTAGAGCGAAATCTGGGTGGGTCGCAACTGTCCGCGCAGCCAGATTGGGTCGCCGCGATCAACGGGAGAGGAGTAGTCGGCCACCAGGATCGAACCATCTGGTTCGTGGACCACAGCAGCAAATGAAGTGTCGCCACAAGAGGGCAAGTCCAGCACCCAGTCCAGTGATCGCGTGTTTGTGTTGACAGAGAACAAGGCGCTGCGCTTGCGAGTCACGGACCACACTGCCTGATCGACTCGGATTGCAACCGCGCCGGGAACCCATGCGGGCATATGGTCGTAGCGGCCACCGAAGGCGAGTTGCCGGCGGGCGAACACGTAGGGCTTGCCCTGCCAAAGAAACAAATTGGGCGAGTCTGGTTTTTGGCTGATCGGCGTCACGCCCAGATGCTCTAGGTCTGGGCCTAGGAGCAGATCGCCGCCGCGACGAGTTGGCCCCTCGTTGCGCGTCAGGCCCACTATCTGCCCATCTGGCAGTTCAATCAGCTCACACTCGGTGCCACCGGGGTGCAGGTCAACTGGGCTGCTCCAAGTTTCAAGATCATCACTCCAGCGCAGCTCCACTACGGGGTCGGCTGGTCGCGCGCTGTACATCTTTTCGGCACCTCGGTACCCAATCATCGCCCAGCGGTTCTGCAGCTTCGTGATGCGCCACGGCACCACAGATTCCTGCAGTGCTGGTTCGAGAGATGTCCAACTGTGGCCGTCAGTGCTCAGGCGATGCACTCCCTGGGGCTGAAACCTTTTGGGGTCGGTGCCGAGTTTCATGAACCACAACTGCAGCCGGCCTTGGTGAGTCACCCATCGGGGCTCGCGCAGGTCGGCACCGAGCGCCACGGTGGTTTCGTGACGCCAAGGGCCTTCGGGTTCTGGAGCAGAGCTGACCTCTAGGCGAGCTTCGGAAGAGGCAAAGTGCGAGGGCGCTGTCCGCCAAGCCAGCCACAGCCGGGACTCGAAACGAGTCAGGTCCAAGTTGTTGTTGGCACTCAGGCAGTCCACACCCGCAGCCGCAGGCCCTGGCACGAGCAGGCCGAGCGGCTCCACAGCGATCATGCGCAGAGTATGCACCAGCGAGCGGCTCTAGGACTCAGAAACCGCCAAATCACAGATCGCTTCTTTGGCTGCGATGCCGGCATCTGAAGTCCAGCCGCCATAGACCTTTGTAGTGAATACCTCGAGCACGGCTTTAGTTGCAGCAATCTTCTCTGCCTGTGATTTGGCAGGCTCTGCACCTTGAGCTGAATCGATCACGCCTGCGCAGATCAAGCGTCGCAGGAGCTCGTCGGCATCCAACTGGTAATACCCACCGTCGAGTTGCTCTTTACCCACCTGAATCGGGTTGTGCTTGGTCAGAGCAGCCAGGAACTGCTGTTGTAGTTCAATCAGCCGCTCCCCTTCTGGCTTCCACAGCTGCGCTAGCTCGCCGGCTCGCACCTTGAGCCGTGCAAAGAGTTCAGAATCTCCGAGACTGTCACCGATTGCCTCGCAGACATTGCGGTAGTACCAGAGTGTTCCGGCAAAGCCGCCCTTGAAGTTGGCCCAGAACTTTGCCTGCTCAAGAGTGGTGGTGCCTGCAGCACGTGCGTCAGCAATCTGAGCCTCAATGTTGTGAACCTTGTCTGCACAGGTCACTCTCAGTCCTGCGGAATCTGCGGTGTGACTAAGGTGCTCGATGTAGGCCTCTTTTCGGGGCCGCCACGGCTGCTTTGCTTCACCCTCGGCCGGGTTGGCATCAGTGCAGAGCTCAACAAAGCTGGTGGCCCGTAGACCGAAACGCTTACGCAACTCATCGGGCTGAGTCGGCGTGTCTTCTAAGACATCATGGAGCAGCGCAGCAATGGCCTGATCCTCGTCTCCACCGTCTTCCCACACCAGAGCCGAAACGGCTAGCAGGTGATAGATGTAGGGAATCTTCTTGCCGCCCTTTCGTTCTTGATAGCGGTGCTTATCGGCGGCAAAGAGTAGAGCTGCGTCGTAGCGCTCGCTGTATTGAACGCCACTTTCGCCCTTACCCTTGGCGGTAGTTGGTTTGGCAGTAGTCGGTTTGGCCGGTTGTGGACTGGATGTTTCGGTCATCTTCTCCCCTTCTTGTCACCCTTAGAGTACTCAGGGGGTGTGACAGTTTGCGAAGGCTTCGGGGCCGATTCAG
>CANJEC010000110.1 GCA_947473395.1 Actinomycetota bacterium
CAGACTCTGCAGCGCCATGAATCCCATGTACTTCGTGCTCGTGGAGTAGGCCAGTTTGAGTACCCATCGAATGGGTTCTCGTTTGGTCTCGGGTGCCAACTCAATTGCCCCATTGACCATCGAGGGGCCGGTAAAAATGATCATCACCGTCAGGATCCAGACCACAAAGACCGCTGACGCTCCTTCGCCCACTCTCGATGCGATGCCGCGAAGGTCCGCATTGCGAAACCGAACCTGATTGGTGACTTGATCGGCGAATCTCTCGATGTCATCTGCGATCTGAAGTTTCTTAATGAGACCTCCCAAACCCTCGGTCCCCTCCAGATCTCTGACGGCAGCGGGGACGTTTCTTTGAAACTTTGCAGATTCGCCCTGAAGCTCAGTCAGGCCGAGGGCTGCGATCGCAGAAACGGACAGTGCAAGCAGCGCTGTGATCAGCAAGATGGCTGCTGTATTGGACATATGCCGGTGCAGCCGTTGTACGACGGGCCAACTCAGAGCCGCAAAGACACAAGCCTCCAGGAACCATACGAGCGTGGTGGCTGCACGCATTGCCACAGTAATAACCAACAGATAGGCACCAATGATTGCAACAGATCGCAGAATCGATCTAGGAGAGATGTGTAACGAGGTGTGTGTCATTGAACTGCTCGCTGTTAGAGCGGAATTCCGGGTGCGTAAAAATTTCGGGCTGCTGGGTTCCCACACTTGCTGAAGTGAAGATTCTAAGGTTGCTCCATGTCTAGCGAGCGTGACCCTCAACCGGTGGTCGACTCGCTGCTTCCGAAACCACCTCGGCTCACGGTCGACATCGCTGATCAGAGTGTCTTGACTCTGCTGCTCTCACTGACGGTGCTCGTGATCATCTGGAGCACTGTGCGTTCGGCCTCTGGTGCGGTAACCCTGATCGTGGTGACTTTATTCGTGGCGATGGCACTCGACCCGGTGGTAAACGCCGTGCAGAATCGAGCCAAGCTAGGTCGGGCACCTTCGGTCGTCGTGGTCCTGTTCTTTGGGCTGGTACTTGTGTTGGGATTCGTAGCCATTGCGGGGCCGCAACTTGTCAAAGAGTCCTCAAACTTGCAGCGGCAACTTCCCAAGACGGTGGCCTCACTTGGCGACTTGCCTCTAGTTGGTAAATCTATTCAGTCTGCAGATTTGCCAGGCAAGGTGACCCAGGCCCTTGACTCGTTCTCGGCAAGGTCAGGTCAGGGCAGTGGACTGCAAGTCGGTGGACTCCTCAAGTCGGCGTCGTTTGGCCTTGGTGCTGTCATGCTGGCGCTCTTCTTGATGGCCGGAATCATGCTCGAGGGCCCTCGCCTGGTGGCAAGCATTCGCTCAGCGCTTCCTGTTGGTCACCGAGAATCCGCCGATGGAATCGGCCGCGTGGTCTACCAAGTACTAGCTAAGTATTTCGCCGGAAGCTTGCTAGTCGCTGTCTTGAACGGAATCTGGACTGCAAGTGCTGCACTCATTGCAGGAGTGCCACTCAGTCCGCTCCTTGGTGTGTGGTCAGCGCTTACATCTCTGATCCCCCAAATTGGTGGTCTGTTGGGATTTACCCTGGTGTTTGCCGTCAGCCTGACGGCCGGCGTGGGCCCTGCGATCTTCATGACTGTCGCCTTCTTGGTCTTTATGCTCTTCACCAATCACGTACTGGTTCCGCTCGTGGTAGGCAAAGCCGTCAGCTTGTCTCCACCAGTGACCATGTTGGCCGCAATTGGTGGGTTCTCGGTCGGCGGAATAGTTGGAGCGCTGTTTGCTGTTCCAACCTTTGGCGCAATCAAAGCCGTGGCCATGTACCTGAGGGGTAGTGACGCCGCGGTTCCGGAAGAGACTCCCGAACCAAAGCACCCGAGCCTGTGGTCACGCCTGCAAGACCGGTTCGCTCACAGCACTGCCTAAGCACCGATCCCAACCCGATAGTCGTGATCAACCCGTTTCGTAATGCGCCTGACCCCCTATAGGGGGTCACCCGCATGACAAAGCGCAGGGGGTAGGGGTTGTTGATGGCTAGGGTTTGCGGATGGATGGTTTGCTGATGGATATTGAGAATCTGTTTTCGGTGAAAGACAAAGTTGCTGTGGTGACGGGCGGGTCACGCGGGATCGGCCGCATGATCGCCGAGGGCCTTGTGCGTTCTGGGGCCAAGGTCTACATCTCGTCTCGTAAAGCCCAGGTCTGTGAACAAGTTGCCCAGGAGTTATCGGCACTTGGATTCTGTGTGGCCTTGCCCGCCGACCTGTCAACGGTTGAAGGCGTGCAGGACCTGGCCCAGGCAGTTAAAGCACGTGAGGATAAGGTTGATATTTTGATTAACAATGCAGGGGCAACTTGGGGTGCGCCACTGCTCGAGTACCCCGACGAGGCATGGGACAAGATTCTAGCCACCAACCTCAAGGCCGTGTTCTCTCTGACTACCGAACTCATGCCACTGCTCAAGAAATCCGCACGCAGCGATGACCCTGCTCGAGTGATCAATATCGGTTCTGTTGATGGCATTCGTGTTCCCGAAACCGAGAATTACGCTTATTCGGCCAGTAAGGCTGCAGTCCACATGCTGACTCGCCAACTCGCGCACCGCCTAGCAAGCTCACACGTCACCGTGAATGCGATTGCTCCCGGCCCGTTCCCATCAAAGATGATGGCCTTTATTCTCGACGCTGAAGGCGGCGAAGAAATGGTGTCCTCGGGAGTTCCGCTCGGCAGGATCGGCACCCCCGAAGACGTTGCAGGAACTGTGCTGTTTTTGTCTTCACGCGCAGGAAGCTACATAACTGGTTCGATTATTGCAGTTGATGGCGGTATTTCAACCCACGGCTAAAGCGAGGTCAACGCTCTGGTACTAGCACTGCGAGCGCCCTACATCCAAGGGTCGTCAGCAAGACCAAGTTCAGGCCACGGGCCCGCAGCTATTGGCTGGCAGTTTCCCCACCCAACCCCGCCACCCACGGGGTCAATCACCCGAACTGCTGTGTCGCGAATCTGGTGCAAACGCCGTGCTGTCTGTGGGTCGCTGCAATCCTCGAAGCGTTCCCCATCTAGGTGGAACTCGCCTCGCCATTCGCCGTGATGGTGGCCGTCCAACCCAAAGTACAAACCGGCGCCGAGTTGCACGCCCGTGTCGCCGAGGACCTCAATCTGAATGGGCCGTTGACTGCCATCTTGCATGGTGCCCATGACGGTGCCTCCGAGCAGTCGGCGGTTCTCAGGGTCAAACTGCAGGTTGGGCTGAAGATCAACGATTGGGTCCACACTGCCATCAACATGTTCGACCCCAGCAGTCACAGTCTTTTGAGCAAAGCCCGGCATCTGCACCAAGGTGAAATGAAGGTGCAATGCGTAGCGAGACCCATCGGGTCGTTCCATGAGCGCCGGACACCAGATCATCATGAACCCCACGCCCGCTGGAAAGGCAGTCGAATCTGCGCGGTCTACCGTTGGCGGGCCTACGTCATATCGGACTCCCCAGGAGTGGTCACGAGTGCAGACCCAAGACTCGGGATTGACTTCGGTGCGTTGCCCGTCGAGTTGAACCCAACCAGTTGCTACTCCGGTTTGGTGATAGCGCACGAGGTCAGCAGAGACTCGGTACTGATCGCGCATGTGCGTGCGCTCCTCAAGCTGCGGCGGCACGATGCCATCAAAGGTGATCTCGAATGAGATGGGCTGCACCTCGTTGGCCTCGAGGCTAAATCGCACCTGCTGCAGCGGCTCGAGGACCTGGTAGCGAATGGGGCCAACAGAGGTCGACTCGGGGTCCGAGGACAAGCTTCGGCTACTGCGAACAGTTGTCTGCTGGGTGCCTTTGCTGACGGCGGCGTAGGCATCGAGCACATTCCTGTTTGGGTAGCGGCCAAGTCCGAATCCAATTTGCAGGCTCCCGTCGCGGGCCATCGCCATTGCGCAGACCTTCTCAGTCCACGCCGGATCACTAGTGCCAACTACAGCAAAGGTGTCGGCAACCTGATGGGTGAAACCCTCATCTGCTGCTCCGAGCGGGCCAATCGGGTTATGTGCCATTACGTTGTTTCTCCCAGTCTCAGCGAGTTGTGTTTCACCCTAGTTCTGGCAAGGCAAAGCAGAGGATCCTGCAAGCTGCATCCCAAACCTGCTGGCATAGAGAGATGACGAATTCGCCCCTGCCACCCTCCGAGCATGACAGCAACCCAAGGACAATCGGCCACAGCCGAGTCTCCGCAGAGGACAAAGCAGAAGCTGCAGAGCTTCTGGCTCGTTATGCCGAGTTCATCGACGATGGCGACTTTGAGGGGTTGGCTGAGTTGCTGGCCCATGCGGCACTGCTCGACGAGTCTGGCAATCGCATTGCTCAGGGCCGGGAGGAAATTCTTGGGTTATACAACGCAATGACCCTGCGGCACACTGATGGAACCCCGCTGACTGCTCACGTGATTACGAACGTGATTGTCGAGTCCGCTGGCCCGGACGAGCTTCAGATGCGATCTCGCTTCACAGTTTTTCAAGCCACGGATTCCTTGCCCCTTCAGCCCGTGGTGGTTGGTAGGTACGTGGACACACTGAGGCGAATCGATGGGTCGTTGAGATTCACAGCCCGCGTCATGATGCCTCAAGCTTGGGGTGACGTGACCCAACACCTGAGCTTTGACCCACGTTAGGAACAAGCCCAGAGTCGTTCTTGGGCAATGCCCTCGGCGGAGTTACTTGTTACGGGTAGGAGTGGATGCCTTGGACTTTTTGTCCTTACGCTGTTTCCACACGAGGCCCATCGAGAGCACAAACCCTATTGCTGCTCCGACAATGAGATAGAGGTTGAGCACTCGGTTATCTTCCTCTTTGGCCCCCTGCTCTTCCTCGGCTGCTGAAGTAAGAAGTTCCGCATTGTCTGCCTGATCCTGATCTTCTGCGGCTATCTCGCCTGTGGCGGTAGCCTCGCCAAGCGTCGCAGGTTCTGATGTAACGCTTGTGGGATCGAAGGAATCTGCCAAAGTGAATTGGGCGTCAGTCTGGGCCGATGGGTTCTGCGAGGTGAGAGAAATGGACCATTCGCCGGCGGAAGGCAACTCAACGGTTGCTCCATAAAGGGCGTCTGTTACGCCGGCGCTCTCCGCTCCGGTTGAGTCGCCGGGGGTGAGGACTGTCGGCCCTACCGTTGCTCCCGATGCACTGCTGAGTGTCGCACTTACTTGGGCATCTTCAGCCAAGTGCCCGTCGCTCTTGTAGACAACCCCAGCTTGGATGTAGACGGTTGTCGGACCGGTTTGATCGGCCTTAGTAAGACTCACTTCGCCTTCCTCGCTATGAGCCGAGGCCAGAGCGGGGATCGAAATCAGAACTGCCAGAAGGGTTGCAAAGAAGAGGAAGCAGCGTTTCATCCTCACATGGTATCTGCGCCCCATCTAGGTGCGGCAAGCCCAATCAGGGCAGTGAATTATTAATGAAGAATCTCGGCCAACTGGCGGGTGTCTGCTTGGTAGGGGCCCTTGGGGTCCTCTGGATCGCACAAGGTTGTCGCATCTAGGTACACGCGAGGGGTGCGATACAGGTATGCAATAGCAAATGCATGGTTTGGCGTTACGTAACGATCGTTCTCGTTCTCTTCAAGCCAGGTCCGCAGGCGAGGCGCATGCTTTGCGCTCATATTGGGGAACAGATGATGCTCAACATGGTGGCTGAAATTGAAGTGCAAGCGGTCAATGATCGGCAGTGTGGTCACACTCATCGAGTTCTCGATCGGGTCATTCGACTTGGTCATCGGCCGCATGAAGTGGTTGGTGGCGATGTAGCCCATGACCAGAGCGTTAGTCAGCATCACGGGAATTGCGATGACGAACAGGGAGTAGAACGGTCCCGCCAAGATACTTACGGTGATCCACAAGGCTAGGCAGACAGCGCTATCGATGATGGCTCGGCGGCGATTGAATCGAGCAAAGGTTCGCATGTACTTGGCCTGAATCCACAGAACGACTTGGCCGTGGAAAGTGAACCAGTAAGCGAAGAAAAACACGCTCGACCAGTGCCTTGATCCGGGTGCTAGGCGGGCCACAAAGCGAGTGGAGGGTGCCTTTTCGAATCTTGAAACAGTTCCAAAACTGTCTGGATCGGAGTTGCCCATATTGGTTTTTCCATGGTGAATCTGGTTATGCCAGACCCGCCAGAGCGAGGGGGATACCAGCATGGGTGCGAACCCTAAGTAGCCCAGAAAGTACTGCAGACCCTTGGATTTAACGACTGAACCATGGAGTACCTCGTGCGACAAGAATCCCATTGACGCAAAGCACTGACCCATGACCAGTCCAAGCAGCACGCAGAGATACCAAGGCGGCCGCACAACGATGATGGCGGTGCCGGCTGCGAGCGCTGTCGCAACAAGCGGAATGAACCACAGCGCTCGCTGTGGTTGACGCTCAAAGGTGTCAGCAGGCAGGTCAGCTTTGATCTGCTTGCGGGTTTCTTCGGTCGTTGGGGGAGTCATGTAATCAGTCATGGCGTTCCTCAGATGTCAGGGATTCTTGACGGTCAGATTCGTGGTGTCGCAGTTTGGTTACTTTTGCGTAGCTTACTGCATCGTAACTTACCATGACGTAACCTACGCCATCGTAGTATGGTTGTCGCTATGGCAGATGGCACACGCACCCGGCTGTCTGCCGGAGAGCGAAGAAATCAACTTGTTGAGGTTGGCAGAAAGGTCTTCGCCGAGAAGGGTTTTGAGGCAACCTCGGTCGAAGAAATTGCCGAGCGGGCCAAAATCTCGAAGCCCATCATCTATGAACACTTTGGTGGCAAAGAGGGCCTCTACGCAGTCATCGTGGACCGAGAGATGGATTATGTGATCGAGCACATCTC
>CANJEC010000111.1 GCA_947473395.1 Actinomycetota bacterium
TGACCGGCTCGCCCCAGAGCCTGAACCCATGGCGATTCCCATGTCGGCATCTTTCAGTGCCAGCACATCGTTCACGCCGTCGCCCGTCATGGCCACCACATGTTGCTTGGACTGCAGGGCCTTGACCATGGCACGTTTTTGCCGAGGAGTTACCCGACCAAACACTGTGTGCTTGGCCACAAACTCGGCGAGTTCCTGCTCATCCTCGGGCAGATCTCGGGCGTCGATGCCGCTACCAGCATCTGGAACTCCCGCTCGCCGCGCTACTGCTGCCACCGTTCCTGGGTGGTCCCCAGAGATGACCTTTAGCGTGACGCCCTGTTCTACAAAATACTGCAGCGTCTCGTGAGCATCGCTGCGCACTTCGTCCTCGAGTAGCACCAGAGCTCGTGGGGTCAAGTCAGGGGGAAGGTCCTCGGCGGTGAGCTGCGCCGCTGTAGAAAGCAGGATCACCCGACGGCCTAACTCGGCCTGCTCAGCAACCTGCGCCGAGATTGCTGGCTCCGTATCACCCAACAAGAACTCAGGTGCTCCCATGTAGACAGCCAGGGTTTCGGCGCCCGCTTGGCCTGCGGTGCTCATCGAGAACTGCGCCGCCGACCACTTGCGCGCCGAGGAGAACGGAACCGTGCCCGTGAGCTCCCAGCTTGGAGGATCGGGATAGGCCTTTGCGATGGCCTGCTGGGTTGCATTCGGGTCTGGGTCACTTGCTCCAACTGCAGCCAACAAAAGCTCGGGATTGGCCTGGGCTTGCGAATCATCCTTGGAGCCAGATTCCTGACCCAGATGCAGCAGCTCTGCAACCACGATGTTGCCAGTGGTAATCGTGCCGGTCTTGTCTAGGCACAAGGTGTCGACCCGGGCCAACAACTCAACTGACGCCAGCTCGCGTAGAAGTGCATTCTTCTTTGACAGCGAGATCACCCCGGCCATGAAAGCAATGCTGGTCAACAACACCAATCCATCCGGCACCATGGCAACCGACGCGGCCACAACCCCTGACAGAGCGATGCGCCAGTCCCCGTCATTACTCTGCATGAGTCGCCAGAACAGCAGAATGGCGATCGGTGGAATCCCCAGCATCAAGACCTTCAGAATCTTGTTCACCCCGGAGCGAAGTTCAGAGTTCACAAGAGAGAACTTGCGTGCCTCTTGAGCCAAACTGGCCGCATACGAGTCGGCACCAATCTTGACCGCCCGATACTTGCCCGAGCCAGAGGACACGAAACTGCCAGACAGCACCTGGGCGCCGACAGCTTTGTGTTCAGGGTCTGACTCGCCAGTGAGCAGTGACTCGTTGAGCTCCAACCCTGTGGACTCAACTACTTCGCCATCAACAACAACCTGTGCGCCCGGGGCAAGAATCAGCAAGTCATCAAGCACCACCTCTTCTACACCTGACTCGAACTGCTCCCCGCTTCGCATCAGGACTGCATGCGGGGCAGTCAAGACGGCAAGACGATTGAGCGCCGAGCGGGCCCGCAATTCTTGAATGATGCCAATGACCGAGTTAGTAATAATCACTCCGCCAAACAACATGTCGGGCCCAATGCCGTCAGCAATAATGATCAGCAGCAACATGAATCCGACGATTCCGTTGACTGGGTTGATCACGTTGGCGCGAATAATCTGCCCGACGGTGCGATCAGGGGCATGCGGCAACTTATTGATCTGGCCTGCCGCTACACGCTGGTCGACCTCGGCAGAGGTGAGCCCCGCTTCGGCCCAAGCAGCATTGAGCGCCGCAGTGGAGACCGCAACGGAGACAGGGTCTGAGACAGCGTTTGAGACAGCAGGAACAGCAGCATCCGACACGGCCACAAACTAGTCCGTGACTACCGCTAGTTCGCCGGGGGCAACACGCGGTGCGCTTGGATGGGCTGGGTCTCGGCGCTCCTCGATCCAATCGTCAATCCGCTCCCACCACTCGTACAGCCACAACACGCGTTCGTTCGGATCAACCGGGATCTCCTCATGCCGAACCGTCCACCAGGTCAGGCGCACCTCTCGATCTAGAGGAAGCCCCGACCACAAATCGCCCAGGGTGGACAGTTGTTCAAGGCCCGTGTGCGCAACAAACAAGACATCGGAATCAGGCGAGGCATCGATTGCAGCAAAAGCACCCGCAGGCCGAGGAGGCAGCACATGCGCCAAGCCTTCAGCGGTTTGCGCCGCTTGGCCCAGACCCTGCTGCCGTAACCGTTCAATGGCCCGACCCTTTCGGCGCTCACTGAAGTTGCCGCCCTCTGGAAACAGCAGCAGCGCACCATCTGGCTCAAGGTCGGCTGCCAGATTCTCAATCGACTCAATCACGCCAGAACCTGGAGCTGGGTTCGGGCTAATAAATCGATTTGGAAGGCGATTCAACACAATGTCGATGCAGGGGTCCAACTGCAACAAATCCTTGAGCACAATCCGAGGTCGCCTCCCGTAAATGTTGATGAGTAAGTGCGCCAGAATGAAGGAATCCCCTGCACCGGCATGGCGGCTAAAAACAAGAACCGGCCGAATAGGAGTTACCCCCTCACGATGCTGTAGCGCCGCAGAGCGGGTGGGCCCAAGAGCAAGGTCATCGGGAACCGACTCGGTGACCAGCGAAAGGCCCAGCACCTTTGACGCTGAGCCAACTAGGCCACGCAAGTACCAACCGGTCAGACGAACATGGGCGCGGGAGAACCGTTCTGAACGCAACTTCCAGCCAAAGCCGCTCAGCACCCACAGCGAGAGAAGGCCAAAGATTCCGAGGCTTTCGCGCAGTAGATAGACAAGCAGAAACCAAAACATGCGCAGGGCTCGCCAACGGCCAGGCAAAAAGCGCACCAGAAATGCGAGCACCAGCACTACAAGCGGGGTGACCGCCAACAAGAAAGCTGTCAGGGCAATTATTGCCGGAGCCAGAATCACTCGCCGCACAACTCGAGGTGGCAATCCTGCAGTCATTGAGGAGCCTCGCCGCCGAGTTCGTGCAGCTTGAGGTATCGCAGACTCGCGCTCTGTGCCCTCACCATTCGGTCATGTACATCCGAAAAATCGCGATACCGAAACTGCCGCAAATCACTTGGACGGGGCCCCGTACCTCCTGTGGGGAGGACATGCACCTCAACGCCTTCTGGAAGCTTTGCCATGGCAAGGCTAAAGCTTCGCCTTCTTGCAATCTCGAAAGCCACTACCGCAACCTCGTGAGGTCGTTTCGGAACGGCGAGTGGCTGCTCGATACGACCCACCTGAAGCACAAAGATCCGGCTCGCTCCAAGTTCGACAGCGCGCTGAACGGGAATCGAGTCAACTATTCCTCCATCGAGATAATGCCGATCCCCGACCTGAACCGGAGGCAACAGTCCAGGGACAGCACTCGAGGCAAGAACGGCATCGACAACGGGGCCCGAGGTAAACCAATGCTCGCCCGCAGTCTCGATGCAAGCAGCCACGCACTCAAACCTGATGGGAAGTTGCTCAATCCGCTGCTCATGCAGTGCTTGCTCAAGGAGGGTTCGTAACGCTCTGTTTGAGTGCAAGCTGGTACGTGCACTGGCCATATGACGCAGGCGTTCAACTACCGTGCCGCCAAACACACCGCTGGCCTCCATCGAGGTCCATAAGCTGCGCAGTCTGGCCACTCCCTCAATCGTTGGATCAGATGCGACCGCAGCGCCGTTAATTGCCCCGATCGAGGTTCCAAGTACAAGGTCGGGAAGGATTCGCTGCTCGGCTAGCGCCTCGAGCATTCCCACCTCGGCAGTGCCCAGCTTGCCGCCACCGCCAAGCACAAAGGCAGTAATCACCTCAGGCTCTTGGCCACTGAGCGTTTCAGCATTGGACTCCACGCGAGAATCGTTCCACATTCGGGCACTAACTTTGTGGTCATGCCTCCCCATCACGGTCCTGCGCGTCGACATCAAGAGCTACATAAGAGCAGTCGCACGAGCTGGTTGCGGGCATCGGTGCTTGGTGCCAATGACGGGATTCTGTCAACTGGTGCACTGTTACTTGGTGTGGCAAGTGCGGGTGCAGACGAAACTCAAATACTCTTCGCTGGTATTGCTGGCCTGACAGCTGGGGCTGCCTCGATGGCACTCGGAGAGTACGTATCGGTCAGTTCTCAGCGTGACGTTGAAGAGGTTGAACGTACGATTGAAGCGCTAGAGATTGAAGAAGACCCAGAGGGCGAACTTGCCGAGCTCACCGGAATCTATGAGGCACGAGGTCTTACTCCCGAGCTTGCTTCATCGGTGGCTCAGCAACTTATGGAGGTTGACCCGCTCGAGGCTCACTTGCGGGACGAACTGGGCCAATCGGCCATGACTCTTGCTAAGCCCCTGGAAGCAGCCGTCTCTTCATTCTTCAGCTTCGCTGTGGGCGCAGCATTGCCTCTTGCAGTAGCAGCCCTTGCCCCTGCGGGAATCAGAGCAGTCAGTATTGCTGTCGCAACGCTTCTTGGCCTGCTCGCACTTGGCGCTCTTGCAGCACGCCTTGGTGGAGCGAACCTTGGTCGAGGGGCACTCCGCGTCGGAGTCGGTGGCGCTGTTGCGCTGGGCCTGACCTTTGCAATTGGTTCGCTGCTCGGAACTTCAGCGCTCTAGCCAAACCAGCCCAAAACGTGCCCTGTCATGCGTGTGAACTCCTAGAGAGGGTCACACGCATGACAGAGCGGGGGAAGGATCGGTTTTGATGAGCCGGCTTATTAGCAGCCGCTGCCGTTCCAAGCCGAGCGTCCACCGCTGTTATAGGTGTAGAGCGCAACGGCATCTTGTACCTGCCAAGGTGCCTGCGCTGCTGTGGCATAGCCAGAGTGACCAGCACGGGCAGAGAGCGTGCGCCAGGAACTACTCAAGAACTGATACGCACCCGAGGCGCTGCTGCTGGGATTCTGCGCACCATAACCATTGATGTGGGGGTACCCGCCACGGTCGGACTCATGCCGGCGAACACACACCAAGAAGGGATGATTCTGAACTGCGCGCTGCTGAGCCTCGGCTGCGGCAACGTACTCCTGCACAATGACCTGCTTCTGTGCATCAACCTCGGTGGCAGAAATGGCTCCGTCTGCATTGAGGTCCCGGACCCAAGTCTCGACGGGTCCGGTTGGGAAACAACCCGTGGCCATGATGGCAATGAATGCGGCGCCCGCAAGAACGCCCACTCGCCGGGTACGGCGCGAGGAGCGAACTGCAGGCGCCTGCTGACTACTTGATTCACCGGAGCGACTACCGATGGACCATCGACCCTGCTGCGCTGCAACAGAGGTAGTCGTTGAGTTCGTGATGCAAGTGGAATCTGCGGAGTGTGCCTGGTTGTTCATGAAACTGCCTTTCAGTTCTATGTCGGTTTGGGAAGTCATGTGACGACCCGGAGACATTATTACGAACTATTTGCAGTTTTGTAACATTCCGTAACACAAATGTGACACAAATCACTTTTTCATATCTGAAGCTAAATCGGGGAATTAGGGAGTGGTGACCGAGTTATTCCAGACTCGTAACAACAGTCCAGCGGCTCCCGCCGCACCCGAACTTCCCGAATTGCTCGAGGCGCCACCTGCACCACCAGACCCACCAGCGCCTGCTGCTGAGCGGGTTTGGCTACCGCCAGTCACCACAAGCGTGCCCGAACCGGTGTGGAACACAGAGATGGAAGGCCCACCGGCGCCGCCTCCGGCACCACCACCGCCGCCACCTGAGCCACCAGATCCGCCAGAGCCGCCAGGCCCTGCTTCGCAGCAAGACTTCGATCCGCCGCCACCGCCTGAGCCGCCGGATCCACCTGCGCCACCCGCAGTTCCTGCGCCACCTGCAGCACCTGCAAGAGCGTTAACCGTGGAGTTGGTCACAGTCATCGAGGAGTTGTGTGCATAGACCCCAAAGGATCCGCCGCCGGCGCTGCCGGCGCCAGTCGATCCGGCGCCAGCGCTACCGCCACCGCCGCCGGCACCACCACCGCCACCCGAAGCGCTAGCTGATTTACCGCCGCCACCGCCGCCGCCACCGCCACCAAGAGCGCCCGATGCACCACTAGCTCCAGTGAGTCCAACCCAGAGTGCACCTGCACTCGTAGCCGAGTTTGTGCCTCCAGCACCTGCTGCACCACCAGATCCAGCAGCACCGCCTGAGCCGTTTCCGGCACCAGAGCCGCAACCGAAGCTGCTACCACAGCCGCCGTTGCCACCCGAGGCGCCGCCACCGCCGCTGCCGCCGCTCTGACCAGAACCGGAGTAGTCGCCGCCGGTTCCACCGTTACCGCTCCTCGCCACGCCAGAGCCTCCACAGGATCCTGCTCCGCCGCCCGGCGAACTTGGCCCAGAGGCGTTGCCTCCGCCGCCGCCATTACATCCAGCCGCACCAGCCGACCCCACTCCAGAGCCCGCAGCGCCAGCAACCCCGGGCTTTGAACTGACTGTTGAATCCGCAATTGTGACTGCAGACCCCGAGATGGCACGAACGCCATAGGCACTCGAACCAGCTCCCGTGGGGGTGCCACTGTCTACGGTCACCCGCAGCAATGACAACGTGCTTGCCTGAGCCAGCACCCCAGTTGCATTGGACCCACCAGATCCGTTGATCGTCAGGTCCGACAGGGTGGCACCCGAGCTAGTCGAGCTCGCCGTAACAGAACCGTTAACTGTGGAGGCTCCTGAGCGTGAAGCAAACCCGGCGGTATAGCCACCGCGAACGGTGATGGCATTGGTCAGAGTAAATCCAGCGCTATAGGTGCCACTGCTTGCTTGCACTACAGACTTTGATCCCACTGCAGCGTTGATCACTGCCTGAGAGATCGAGGCGCAGGGAGACCCAATCGCGCCACAAGATCCA
>CANJEC010000112.1 GCA_947473395.1 Actinomycetota bacterium
GGTTTGGGGCAGGGCAGTTGGGGTTGAGTCCACCCCTGCAGCGGCAAAGTGAGCCTGATTCACATAGAGCACTGGCTGGCTCACCGAGAATGCGGCAGGCCAGAGCACATCATCAACCGTGTAGCCGCTGATGACTGCAGGGAGGATGTCCTCGTAGATGGCGGCCGCTGAGTCATCGGCAGCGATGCAATCTTGAGCGGGAACGATGGACTCCGAATCAATCATGAACTGCGTAGTGGTGTCTTCGCTCAACACAATGTCGGGCAGCGAAGCCGGGTCGCCGAGAGCATCCTGGTACTTCTTGAGGAGTTCCTCGTAGGTCCCCTGAGCTTCCACCGAAAGAACAACTTTGGTCTGGCTCTTGTTGTACGAGTCCGCAATGCTTTGGAGAGTCTTTGCAGTGAGGCCTATCCATGCATGCCAAATAGTGATCTTGACTGGCCCCTCGGCTTCATCCAGCGCAGCAACGGGGCACAGCGAAGCGTCCCCCTTGCTTGTGTTGCCTGAACCAGATTCACCGTCAGAGCTACTGCAGGCCAGTGCGAACAGAGCGAGCACAAGGAGCAGCGCTGCCCCGAGTTGTGTTCGATGTTTGGGTCGGACCTGCCGAGGCGCCGAGGAACTGAGCGAGCGAGTGGTGGGCTGATTCTGCATCTGGCAGTACTCCTGTGCTTGAGACACGTCAGGGTCGTGTTTGATCCACGGCACCTAGTAGCAAGCCACCAAGCTAGTTGGCGAGCGGGCAACAGATGAAGGTTCTGCGCAAATAGAAGGTGAACTTTGCTTGCTAGGACCGATGCTCGGGGCTAGCCGGCAACCTCTTTGGCGTAAGTATCCAGATCTGATTGGAACTTCGTGTTGAACTCAGACAGCGCCGTTGCGGGGTCTTCCCCGCCGAGGACGACACCTTCGAGCATCTTGTGGATTCCAGCCCGGTACTGGTTGTACGGGCCAATGACGGGGCCAGGAAAGTCTGGATCAAGGCCAAGCAGCTGCTGGTTGGCTACTCCAAGCCACTTGCCAGCGGGGTCATTGGCAAAATAATTCACGATGGTTGGATCCTCTTGAACTGCAGTGGACACCGGCAAGTACGAGCCTTGCAGAGTCCAATCCACCTGCACTGGCGTTGAGTTGAAGAACTTCATGAAGTCCCATCCCGCGGCGATCTTGGCATCCTCGGTTCCGGCCACTAGGTAGGCGGCCGATCCCCAAACTGCACCTTGGCCGGCTGCTTTCAAGCCGGGAACAAGCCCAACGCCAAGGTCAAGGCCTGCAAGTGCAGCGCTATCTACTGAGCCTGCACCCTCGACCGCGTCGCCTGTATAGGAGTTTTGGACGATTGCGTTGACTGTAGTTATGGCCCGTGACCCGTCGATCAGAATCGAGGAACTCTGGTTGCCCATTGCCAAGAACTGGTCGATTCCCGCTGCATAGGGGTAGGCCTTGATTAGGCCGTCTTGTTGCATCCCTTGCAGCCAGTCAAGGATTTCGGTGGTGTA
Organism: Actinomycetota bacterium; assembly: GCA_947473395.1. Lineage (GTDB taxonomy): Bacteria > Actinomycetota > Acidimicrobiia > Acidimicrobiales > Microtrichaceae > IMCC26207. Next base: position 1,500 of record CANJEC010000112.1, read on the forward strand.
CTGGTTCTTCATCTCGGAGGTAGTGGCACGACCCTCGTGACCGTTGCCTTGATCGACAATCTCTTGCTGTACGCCAGTGAGCCAGTTCTCGGGGAACCAGCCATACAACTCCATGACCACTGGGAACTCCACACCGGGAATCTGTGCGGCCTTGATCTTTTCGGCTGCGGCACGCACTTCGTCCAGAGTCGTGGGAAGTGCTGTTGGGCTTAGCCCTGCTGCAGCTAAGTGAGCGTTGTTGACATACATGATGGGCATAGAGACGCCAAAGGCCCCAGGCCAGAGTTGGCCTTGGGAGCTAAAGGCGTTCCTTACAGCTGGGAGGAGCTCCTCGTAGAACTGCCCGGCGGCAGGGTCGGCGGCGATGCAGTCAGCGGCAGGAATGACAGAACCCGAATCAATCATGAATTGCAAGGTGGTGTCCTCGGCAAAGACCAGGTCGGGGAGTGTGGAGGGGTCCCCAAGGCTCTCCTCATATTTCTTGAGCAGTTCTTCGTAGGTGCCCTGGGCTTCAACTGAGACCCGCACGTTGGATTGTGACGCGTTATAGGCCGTTGCGGCCTTCTCGAGGGATTCCTTGGTGAGAGCGTTATACGGGTGCCAAACCGTCAGTTCAACTGGTTTGCTAGCCGAATCAAGGGCCTTGACTGGGCAGTTGGCGGGATTCGCCTCTAGTGCTGTCGTGCTGCTCTGGTCACCCGCAGCGGATTCGCCCGCTCCGTCGGACCCGCTGCTGCAAGACACCCCGAGAACTGCCAAAACTGCTATCGCAATGGCTGGGCGAATCAGGTTGTTTTTCATAATTCCCTTTGGGGGTAGGGGATGGTGTGAGATCCTGCGTAAAGAGTCGTCTGTGTAAAAAGCAGTCGGCCTAGTCAGCACAGGGCGACCCACTCAGCCTTTGACTGCTCCTGCAGTCAGGCCACGAACAATTTGCCGCTGGAAGAAGATGAGCAGTGCGAGCAGCGGCAGGGATGCCACGATAGCGGCAGCAAATCCCAAGTTCAGTTCACCTGGGTTTTCTGAACCAATGGTGCGCAAAGCGACCTGAACCGTTTGCCAAGCTCCGCGGTCTGTTGCGAATCGAGGCCACACGTACTGATTCCAAGCACCAAGGAATGCAATAACGATAAAGCTGCCGATAATGGCCTTACTCATGGGCATGGCGACTTTGAACAGAAAGCGCAGGTGCCCGTAGCCGTCGAGTTCGGAGGCATCACGTAGGTCTCGTGGTATGCCTAGAAACCCTTGGCGAATCAAGAAAATTCCGATTGCCGTGACAAGGAACGGGAAGGTCAAACCTGGTACTGAATTGAGAAGGTGCAGTTTGCGAATGATTTCCACATTTGCGATCAGGGTGACTTCAATCGGTAGCAGCAAAGTGCCGATGACGAGAACAAAAGCCAGCTTCTTCAGGGGGAATTCAAGAAAGGCAAAGGCATAGGCAGCTAGAACAGAGGTGAGTACTTGCGCAATCACGATCACGAACGTGACCACGAAGGACAGCCCCATTGAGCGCCCCAGGCTCGCTTGGCCGAATGCCCTGTTGAATACATCCCACTCAATCGAGACCGGGTACAGAGGCTGACCGGCCGAGATGTATTTGAGTGGACTCGATAGCGCCCGCAGCAACAACATGTAGATCGGGAACAGCACGATCACAGAGAGCGCAGTCAGCACCAGATACGTGGTGGTGGTGGCGACTGCGTTGCGCAACCCACTGCGCGGTGGCTGCACGGCTTTGTCGTTGTCATAGGGGGCCGGGACGAGCGGGTCAACAATCTTCTCGGCTGTTTGATTCAAGCGAATCTGCTCGTTCGCCGCTGAGTCGGTGGGGTCAGTCGCCATAGTGCACCCGCTTCGACATGATGGAGTATTGCGCCCCGGCCACAATTGCGGTCAGAACAAAGAGGCCAAGCGAGTAGGAAGCTCGAACGCCGAGCGGTCTTATTCCGCGCGGGTCCGCAATCTTGAACAGCAGTGTTTCTGTTGCCCCGCTGGGTCCACCACCGGTCAGAATCTCGATCTGCGCAAAGGCCTGCAGTGCGCTGACGACGAGCACGATTCCCAAAAAGAGTAGCGCCGGCGAGATGAGTGGCACGGTGATTCGCCAGAACCTTCGGACTGCTCCGTAGCCATCTAGGGTCGCTGCTTCAATGAGTTCATCCGGGACGGTCTGCAACGCTGCAAGTACCACGATGAAAGTCAGGCCTAGGTTCTGCCAGACCGAAGAGAGAGACACTGCAAACAGGGCCGAGGTGGGGTCGCGAAGACTCAACCATGGGACATTCTTAAAGTAGCCAATCTCTGGGTTCACCAAGGTGATGAACACCACCGAGGCAACCGCTACTGAGGAGGCAACAGTAGAAGAGAAGATGGTCTGAAAGATCTTGATTCCCTTCAGGCGGCGGTGAGTCGACACAGCGAGCATCACTCCGAGCAGCAAACCCAACGGCACGGTGTAGAGCATGTAGAGCCCAGAGTGAGTCAGCCCACTAATGAAGTCGTTGCTTGTCAGTGACGCTTTGAGTTGTTCTAGCCCCACATAGCTAGCTGGTTTATTTCGGAATCTTGATTGCGTATGGGTGGCGTACCAGAACAAGCGGTACAGCGGGTAGTAGGCAAACACGCCGAAAATGATCAGAGCCGGAAGCAAGAAGAGATAGGCAAGGCCTGCGTCTCGGACCTTGTTGCCGAAGCGTCGAGTCTGAGCCTTGGCAGGGGGTGACACCGTGGTTACCGGCGCTGACTCGCCGGGTGCTCGTTCGGTGGGGTTGAGCGGTGATGTGTTCAATTGAGGCGGTCAGTCGAGACTGGGTCGAACAGGTGCACCTCAGCGGGGTCGGCATGCAAAGACACTGCTTGACCAATGGCTAGGGGAGGGGCATCGTTCGGCTGGCGAACGGTCATCTGGGTGGATCCAACCGAACAAATCACATGACGCTCATGGCCGAGCAACTCAATGTTCTGGATTGTTGCTCGTACTGCACCAGGGGTGTCTACCGGGTCAGTCGCATGCAGGTGTTCTGGGCGGATTCCCAAGATCAATTCCGTACCGGGTTGGGCCGAGCCTGGGTGGCCGATCGCTAGAGTTCCCTCGGCAGTAACCACTGATGCCGCTGCAGTCTCGGTAGCCCCTTGAAGGGTACCGAGAATGGTGTTCATCGGTGGGCTGCCAATGAAGCTGGCTACAAACAAGTTTGCCGGCTTCTCGTAGACATCCTGTGGGGCGCCCACCTGTTGGATTCTTCCGTCACTAATGACTGCAATCCGATCGGCCATGGTCATGGCCTCGACTTGGTCGTGGGTGACGTAGACGAATGTGGTTCCCAAGCGACGGTGCAGGTCCACGAGTTCTAGGCGAGTCTGCGTGCGCAGCTTGGCGTCTAGGTTGGAGAGGGGTTCGTCCATCAGGAACACTTCGGGGCGTCGCACGATGGCTCGGGCCAATGCCACCCGCTGGCGTTGGCCGCCCGAGAGTTCTCCAGGCTTGCGGGCAAGGTACTCGGTTAGGCCTAGGGTTTCGGCTGCTTCGTGCACTCGCCTTGTGCGCTCAGTTGCATCAACCTTGGCCCGCTTATTTGCAACGAGTGGCGATTCAATGTTCTTCTCGACTGACATGTGGGGATAGAGCGCGTAGCTCTGAAAGACCATCGCTATGTCTCGCTCGCGGGGCGGAATGTGGTTCACGACTCGCGCTCCAATGGTCAAGATTCCACTCGAAATCTCTTCGAGTCCAGCGATCATTCGAAGTGCCGTTGACTTGCCGCAGCCGGACGGTCCGAGCAACACCATGAACTCCCCGTCGGCAATCTGCAACGAGAACTCGTCAACTGCAACGGTGTCTCCAAATTTTTTGGTGACTTGGTCAAAGGCGACAGCGCTCATGAGTCTCAGCCTTGCAGGTTGTTGCGGAAACGTGACGGGTTACGGGCGAGTAGTGCAGGAGCAGCACTCCTGAACAGCCCTACTGCTACACCAAGCTAGATCCAAGCCGAGCGGGAGTTGGCCACCTTTGGAAATGTTCACTCAATAATTACTCTGCCCTGTCGAATCGACTGCAGAACTTGAGTGATATTTTCTGAGATCTGATCGGCACCAAGTCGCCGAAGCGTGCGAAGCACTGCATCTGGGTCTGGAATCGCACTCGTTACCCACCGACCAAACATGGTTGCGTCCATCCACTCTGCTTCTTCTGGTGCAAGCGCCGTCGCTTGAAATTCCCCAACTGCCGCTCGCTGTCGCATGCGCTCCCAGTTGAGTTGGCCCGCTGCCCGAAACGTGGCCTCGGTAATGGTCTCAAGTGATGGTGCAACGGGGCCGAGCCCTGGCTCTCCCGGTTCTCCGGGGTGAAGTGCAACGGCTGAGTCCCAGTCGAGATCGTCCAGACTCATAGCCCTGTGCAGAAGATCGTTCAGCCACAGTCCGACTACGAGTTCTCCTAAGCAAGGAGCAGTTCCGAGCGAGGGGAGGCCGAGCATGCGATGAAGGCAGTCGGTCAGAAGCCCCTGAGCGGGATGAATTGGATCTTCTGTGGATTCGGGGAGTGACTGCTCCGAGAGCGTGTTGCCCAGTGGCTCCGTCAACATGTTTCCGTCAATGAAGAGTTGGGTGCAGGTTTCGCCTGAGCGGGTCACGACAACGCGGACACGCGCATCGATGCTGAGTACCTCGTGCGTTTCTGGGTGAGTCGCCCTACCGCTGAGCAAGAGGCCAACTGCCTGCCAAGAATCAGGCAAATACATGCCGAAGAGTCCGGCCCCGGGAGTGCGGGAATCTTCTGGGAAGGGTGCAACGTGCACACTGAGGAACTCGGGGTTGGGCTCAAATCCATAGAGCATGAATTCTTCGTCAAGCGAGATCAACTCGATGTAATCGCGTGCGCTTGCCATATTGCCAAGCTGGTGAATACTGGATCGGTGCATGGGTCCTCTAGAGATGCCGATGTTCGAGGCCCATGGGGTGGGTCTAACCCTGCCGAGCCAGCCTGACAGAAATCGCTGCGAAGCTGAAGTGCTGGAAGGGGGGAGGAGTCCCCGCACATTTACCGATGGAACCCGTGAGCCGTCAGAGCGCAGGCACCAGATGATCGCAAGACTCGTACGCGAGCGGCATGCGTCGCGCCACGAGTCCTCGGGCGAGCCGCGCATCGCTAGCTACGTATTCCTGCATTTCACGATCACTGAGTAAGTGGATCTGAGTTCGGTCAACCTCGACTGGTTCTAATCCGAGCATTCGGGACAGGGACTTCAGACCGCAGGAGATCTTGAATTGTCGGCCCAAGTCTGAGCGGTAGAGCTGATA
>CANJEC010000113.1 GCA_947473395.1 Actinomycetota bacterium
ACTGCAGATGTGATCCAGCCACCATAGAAATCCCCCTCGTTTTGCTCCACCCGCTCTTCGCCCACCCAGCAGGAGTCAACCCGACGGGGGTAAAACGCCACGTGATCTGCAATCGCTTCAAACTCGGGAGTTGGATGCGGGTAGTACCAAGCCGCAGAAGGTGAAACAGCTGCGCCAACCACGATGTCGAAATATGAGGCGGTCCCTTTCCACTCGCAAAAAGACTGCCCTTCGGTCGGCCGCAGGACATTGGGGGAAATATCGCCGAGGGGAAGGTAATAAGCGGGAGGCTGACTCGTTTCTAGCACTCGGTATGCACTCGTTGTAGAGGCAATAAGTACTCCTGCAAACTCCACTCGAATCAGGGCGCTACTTGGCTCAACTCTTGGTGGTCGCGGGTAGTCCCAAACTGATTCTTGGCCTGGGCCTGGCTCGATTCGCCGAAAGTTCGACATCAGTTTCTTCTTTCCTGGCACGGAAGTGTTCTTCCTCTTGCACTGTGCTGCGCAATACTCACAGTGTGAATTCTGCACCCGTGGTCGCCGGAACTCAGCGCGGCCGCCTTGAGTGGTCGGTCGAATCAGTGGCGATAGAAGAGGTTCCTGAACCTCAAAGATTTCGGAGCACTGCCGATCTTCTTCGAATTCTCTTCACCTTGGCCATCGTTGCACTCGTGATTCTTGCTGGAAGCATTGGCTCAGAAACCACCATTGGAATTCAAGAAGACATCACGACGGCCGTCACAAATGTTCCAAAGCTGGTAGTCAGTCTTTTGACCACACTCAATAGCCTGATTGTGTTGGCCTTGCCGGTCTACCTCATTGGCGAGCTTGCGCTTCGCCGGCGTTGGAGGCTGCTGGGCACTTCGCTGACGGCTGCAGGGTTGGCTTTGGTCGCAGCGGAAGTCTTTGCAACCTATGCCCCGGACCTTATTGCAGGTGGGCTGCTTGACTCTCTGACCCAACCACTAGCTGGGGGGACTGGTCAGACTCCAGCAGCGTTTGGCCTCTTCGCAGCGGTCTCTGCACTGATGACTGTTGAGCGGTCGGGAACGAGACCCAGCACCATGGTTGTGGTGTGGACCAGCTTGCTCGCCTTGGCAGTGTTGTTCCTCATCGATGGGCGAGCTACTCCCTTGGCGCTACTCGTCAGCGTTCTAGTTGGTCACGTGATTGGATTAGTCGTTCGATATACCGCCGGAACAGAGAATCCCCGCGTTGGTGCTCGCAAAATTGCCGAGGCGTTGGGCAGGGTAGAGCTGTTCGCAGTCTCGTTTGTTCAGTTGCCCGTGGAGTCCAAGCTGGGTCGGCAGTTCACTTTGCTGACTGCAGACGGAACACGTGCACGAGTGCAAGTGCTTGACCCCGACCGCGGGGCACTTCGGGTACTTAGGCAGCTCACTCGGGTACTTCGGGTGCGCACCTGGGTGACCCGAGCACCAAGCTTGTCGGCACGTGTCCAAGTTCAACAAGCAGCAGTGCCAGCGCTCATGGCCCGCGAAGCACACGTTCGAACGCCGCGCTTCTTAGCCGCAGCAGAAGTTGATGATCGAACATTGGTCTTTGCTGAGGAACGTCCTGCAGATCTTCGTGTGCTGTCAGAGTTCTCTGCCGATGCGATCTCTGATGAGGCGCTCTCTCAGGCTTGGAAACAGGTGCGAAGAATGCACCATGCGGGTGTTGCTCACGAGGGAATCAACCCCGAGAGCCTTGCAGTAGATCGTGACGGTCGGATCTGGATTCTTGGGCTGACTCAGGGCGAGATTGCGGCATCCCGACTACGCATGAGGCTTGATCGTGCCGAACTTTTGCTAGCCACAGCATTGTTGGTGGGTGTTGATCGTGCGATTACGGCTGCCGACGCAGAAATTGGCGATCAAGATCTGGCTAACCTTCCGGCGCTGCTACAACCAGTGGCGCTCAATCCCGCGCTACGGGTCGCACTCAAAGACAACGATGCGCTGTTGAATCAGGTGCGTGAAGAGGCAACGGCTCGTGCGCCCGAACCATCTGCAGACGAAGTGCGACTCGAACGCCTTCGACCCCGTGCGCTGGTCACACTTATTGCTGCAACGCTGGCGGTGTACGTCCTAGCCGGGCAACTGAGCAACGTTGATTTTGCCACGGTCATTCGCAGCATTAATTGGTACTGGGCGAGCCTCGCGTTTGTCGCATCGATCATGACCTACGTGGGAGCGGCACTCACCATCCATCCATTCTTGCCGGTGCGGGTCCCAGCCTTTCGCCTGCTCGCCGCTCAGTTTGCGGCAACGTTCGTATCGCTAGTTGCGCCCGCTGCTGTGGGTAGCGTGGGAACGAATGTCCGGGTGATCCAAAAAGCTGGCGCACCTTCTGGTCTGGCAGTTGCAAGCGTCGGACTGTCCTCGCTCGTCGTCTTTGCCACAACGATCATGGCACTGCTCGGCATCACCATTTTCTCTCATGAGGCCACGCAACTCGACATTAAGGCGCCCTCCTCAGGAGTGCTCCTCGTAGCGGCAGGCGCACTGCTGATCGCAGTCTTTGCCTTTATCCTTCCAGCAACGCGTCGGCTCATCCTCGAGCGGATGCGACCAATTTGGGAGTCGACTGGACCGCGAGTCCTCGACGTTGCACGTGACCCAAAGCGACTCGTGAAGGGTGTGGCTGCAAGTCTGTTCACCTCACTGGCTTACGCAGTCACGCTGTTCGTTGCAGTGCGTGCCTATGGCGATGAGATCCCGCTAGCTGGAGCGGTGGTGGTGTACCTCGGAGCTGGTCTTGTTGGTTCGGTTGCCCCAACCCCTGGCGGCATCGGTGCTGTCGAGGCTGCACTTGTTGCTGGCCTGAGCGCTATTGGGGTTCCAGCGGCTGTTGCCCTACCTGCGGCGCTGTTGTACCGAACTGTTACGTTCTGGTTGCCGACGTTGCCGGGATGGTTCTCACTGCGGTGGCTACAAAGCCACGATGCGATCTGATGAGACAGCCGCAGTAACTCGTTATTTTGTGGGATTTCCCAGAGCTGCGTCCATCACTGCAGTCTCTAACTCGCTCAGCATTTTGCTGATCTCGCGATGAGCTTTCTTGCGCTTCACGAGTGGCAGATTCTTTGCAACAGCCAGCGAAAGCCGGATCTGATTCAGTGCTTGGTACACCTTGTCGAGGAATGCCGAACCAGTGGCACCGGTCTCTGGTCGCAACATATCGAGCGTGGCCGAGAGCTTTTCAACTCGCCGTTCAAGTCGCTCCTGGCCAAGAACTGGAATTGCAGAACTTGGTCTTCCCCCCAGATCTTCGACGGGCAGATCCGAGGCCGAGTAGATACCTGCTGCGCGACGATCCTCATTCCAGAGGCGGATTCTTGCAGCTAGATCGGAGCCAGCGAGCACCACCTGTGCTCGAATCTCAGGATCTTGCAGCATGCGAACTGCCTGAGCAGTAGCAGCAGCGAGTGCGGTTGCCATGGCTGCGCTGGTTTTCGATTTCGATGCCACGGTGACTCCCTCCGAGCCCGTCAAGCTCTGACCCAATCAAGCTCTGACCAAACCAAGGTTACTGCTCACTCAGTGAGTGGTCATCCCGCCGTCCACAACTAGCGTTTGAGCAGTCATAAAGCTGGATGCATCGCTTGCCAAAAACAAGGCGGCCGGAACCATCTCTTCGGGGACTGCTGGCCGCTTGATGAGTTGTGTATCTACTGCAGCGGCTTGGAATCCCTCGGGCGCGCTCAAAAACATGTCTGTCGCCACAGTTCCGGGTGCAATGGCGTTCGCCCGGATGCCGTCAGCGGCAAGCTCGGCCGCCATTGCCCGAGTCATCGCTAGTAGTGCTGCCTTGGCCGAGATGTAGAGCGACACGTAGCTGCCGTGTGTATACACACCTGCAGTTGCAATATTGATAATCGATGCATGGTTGCTTGCACGCAAGTACTCCAGTGCGTTCTGCACCAAGAACACCGGGCCGCGCAGATTGGTCTCATGTGACTTGGCGAGGGCCTCTGCAGTAATTGACCCAAAGCGCTGTGCCAGCGGATTGGCAGCGTTGTTCACAATGATGTCGATTCCGCCAAACTCCTGTGCGCTTCGCTCAACGAGCGCTTCGATCTGTTGCAGGTCACCAACATGGGTGGGGACTGATAGGGCCGATCCGCCATCACGAGTAATTGCCTTGACGGCCGCATCGCAGGCCTCGGGCTTGCGACTAGCGATCACCACGTTTGCACCCATAGCTGCAAAGCCATGAGCGATTGCTAGACCGATTCCTCGGCTGCCGCCGGTGATGATGGCAGTGCGCCCACTCAGGTCGAAAGTGCCAAGCAGTTCATTGCGGTTCATGAGTTCTCCTATGAGGTGTGGTGATGTCGCAGCAATCACATTACTGAGGAGTCTTCACCTGCAACCTCGCAGGTCGGCCGCCTATTCTCTGAGCATGACTCGCTTCATGAACCGATCGAACAATCGCGCTGCGGTCCTGATCGGGTGTGTCATCTTCCTATCCGCTGCTCTTGTTGGTTCATCTTGTTCCTCCTCAGCCGACTCGGCGAGTTCAGCGAGTTCAACTGCGCCGCCAACGACTACAACTTCACCCAAGGTTCCCGATCAAGCGGACTGCGTGCCACCTGCAACGACATCTCCGGTTCAAGTCGCCGCAGTAGCAGGCTCTGAAACAGATATCGACTTGGTGTCATTTGATGGCACAGTGATTCGTGGGCATTGGTTCGCACTCCCTTCAGCGACTGCGCAGGACCCTGCACCGACAGTTCTGATGGGTCCCGGATGGAGTTTGTCTGGGGATACTGCCGTTGATTCGGTGGGGATCTTGGGTGTGGTGGGAATTTCCACCCTTCGATCAGCGGGCTACAACGTGCTCACCTGGGACCCGCGCGGGTTTGGTGAGTCAACGGGGGTTGCTCAAGTCAACTCAAAGGATTTCGAGGCTCGAGATGTCAGTGAGTTGCTCAACTGGGTAGCCACCCAAGGCGTGGCGCAGCTCGATAGCGAGCGCAACCCCCGCGTGGGCATGGTGGGCGGGTCATACGGTGGTGGGATTCAACTCGTAACGGCTGCCACGGATTGCAGGGTTGACGCAATCGTCCCCGTTATTGCTTGGAACTCTCTGCAAAGCAGTTTGTATAAGGCCGATACGGTCAAGTCGGGTTGGGCGGGGATTCTGAGTGACTCGAGCGCGTCGGACTCTGTTGACCCACATGTGCGCCATGCTCAGGATTCGGCCGAAGCCACTGGGGTGCTCGATGCCGAGGATCAGGCTTGGTTCATTGCCCGCGGTCCGGCAGAGTTGGTCAATCAGATCACTGCCCCGACGCTGATTGTGCAGGGCACCGTCGACACGCTCTTCACCCTTGGTGAGGGAATCACGAATTACAACATGTTGACGAAGAACGGTGTCCCCGTTTCGATGATCTGGTACTGCGACGGCCATGGGGTCTGCCTAACAAAGCCCGGCGACCCACTGCGCGTCAGCACAGCCGTCATTGCTTGGATGGACCGTTATGTTGCCAACGACACATCCGTGGACACTGGACCTGGGTTCGACGTCATTGATCAAGACGGTGTTCGCTACACGGCTACGAGTTACGCAGAAGCGGCCGGAACACCTCTTACTGCAAGCGGTTCAGGAACCCTAGAACTCACCGCCGAGGGTGGGTCGGGTCCTACGGTGATTCCCGAAGGGGCCGGATCGGTGCTGTCCGGGCTCGTCGAATCGATTACTCCAGCATTGGCGCAGAATGCTGTCAATCTGCCGCTAGTCGTTCAGGGTGGACCAGACCTAGTTCTAGGAGCCCCGGAGCTGAGCTTGTCCTATTCGGGCAGCAACGGCACCGGCGACCGGCCAACACGCGTGTTTGCACAACTCGTGGACGCGTCCACATCCTTGGTGATTGGAAATCAGATCACTCCCATTGCAGTGGTTCTAGACGGAGCCAAACATCAGGTCAGGGTGCCACTCGAGGTCATTGCCTTTGCCGCCAAACCGGGCGCCACCATCACGCTCCAGATTGTGGCCAGCACTGTGGCCTACGCCGCACCGCAGTTCGGTGGGCGAATTAGTTTTGACTCGATTGATTTGAGCTTGCCCGTGGTCGCTGCGGGGCAAATGAAGCGGGATTCAGCCTGACCACTCTGCGCTGTTGTGTGGAGCCTGCTCGATGTTCAGGATTCCCGATAGTCCAGCAGGCGCACGGGCAGTCGCTTGAAACTGTTATTCAAATTTGATCGCACCCGAACTGGGTCTCCTGCGAGTTCTATCCGAGCGAAGCTACGCAGCAACTCAGTAAAAAACACTCGACCCTCTAAGCGGGCTAAGTGAACGCCCAGGCAGAAGTGTTCGCCAATACCAAACGACAGATGCGGGTTGGGGTTGCGATGGATGTTGAACCTATTGGGTTCATCAAACACGGCTTCGTCTCGATTGGCCGAGGTGTAATACATCACCACTTTGTCGCCAGCAGAAATCTGTACGCCGCTCAACTCTGTGTCCTCGGTAGCAGTGCGGCGGAAGTAGTGCAGCGGGTTTACCCAACGAAGAATCTCTTCTACGGCTCCAGGCACGAGTGATGGGTCGTCCCGAAGCTCTTGGAGTTGTTCAGGGTGTTGCAACAGCGCCCAAAGCCCCGAGGACAGCATTGACTTTGTGGTGTCATTCCCTGCCGTCACGATTTGCACGAAAAAGCTACCAAAATCAACATCGCTCATTGGTTGGCCACCAAACTCGCCATCCAGAATCAGGGTGGTGAGGTCTTCTCGCGGTGGCTCTGACCTGCGGCGCGCAGCAAACTCAAT